>JAUWME010000331.1 GCA_030613285.1 Candidatus Zymogenus sp.
ACTTGACCACCTGCATACAGACCTCCTGGAGGGATTTTAGTAGCTCCATCATCGCCTTTGACTGGGTTTTTGAAATGGAGATTAGTGCCACGCCGAAGATTATCGCGAAGATGACCACCTGAAGCATTTCGCCTGATACCGCAGAATCGAGGGGATTATCGGGGATGATTGAGATTAGAGTCTCCGGCAGTGTGTCGGTGTTGTTGAGCCCCGCTTCCCCGGCTCCCTCCAGATTGTCAACCTTTTCAATCTTTTCGATATTCATCTGAGACTTCAGCTTTTCTGACCCTTCAAAATGGCCCGGCTCGATGATAAGCGCCGAGCCAAAGCCAATGGTGATGGCGATCATGGTGGTGAAGATAAAATAGATGACGATCCTCGGCCCAAGCCTTTTTAGCATCTCCATATCCTCATTTTCGGCGATGCCCAAAATCACCGAGGCGAAGACGAGGGGGATTACAATCATCTTGATGAGGACGAGAAAGAGCCTTCCGGGAAGCGCCGCCCAGCCGGTGATGGCACTGGCGACCTTTGGGGAGACGAGTCCCATAGACGGCCCCAGGAGATAGCCCACGAGAATTCCAAGCATCATCCCCAGAATGACCTTGACCCAAAGCTTTGAGTGAACGAGGCCATCGAGGTACCCGGCGAGGTTATTGATCGGCTTGTTTTTAAAACGACGTTTCATGTTATATCCTTTAAACCCAAAGCCAAAAACATTGTGGGTGGCTCTGTCCTGTTTCTCTTTAATATCAAAAATGGGTGGAAAGATAAAGGGGAAAATTGTTAAAATGTGCGGGGGCTTGGGAGGTTTGGGTTGTGGGGGTTGGTGGTTGTTGGCGGGTGCTTGGGGGAGGATGGTTGTCGGCGGGGAGTTTTGCAACAACTACCTTTATAGTCTTACCCTGAATCTCAACAATATGACTCTTGGAAAGGTCGAGACTTCCCACAAGTTGAAATGTACAAAATACGGCTTTCTCCTCCAGGTCGCCGAGGTTATTTTCGGCGCCATCTTCCTCTCTCTTTTCATCCTTGCCATGAACCGAAAGTTCAGGCGGATGAAAGATTGATGGGAAAACAGACATTTTTGTAGTATAATAATTTCAATTTAACAGAAGGAGGCAAAAAAATGTCTGAACCAAGATGCGCCACTTGCGCCTTTCGGGCGAAGTACGACAATAATCCAAAATCCATATTAGGCAGAATCTGGAGGTGGCACATCGGGTTTTGCCCCGGCTGGAAAGGCTACATGAAGTCCCTCTCGGATAAGGAGAGGAAAAAGATTCAAAAGAAGTACGGCCTGAAGAAATGATTTTTCGGTAGCTATATCAATGTTTACAATGCTTGCTGAAGTTGGCGGATTTTTTGATGAGCCACAAAATCGCAGGTTGTGCGGGAGGTGTTTTAAGCACACATCAGTTCATACACAAAAAAGGGGCCAATCATATCATATTGATATTGGATTGACCCCTTTTGGATTTTTGGCGGGAGCGACGAGACTCGAACTCGCGACCTCCGGCGTGACAGGCCGGCGTTCTGACCAAACTGAACTACGCCCCCTAATATTTTTTAGAACATACTATTACTTGATATTGATAGCCCCCCCAAACACCTAACCCCTTCAAATTGCCACCCTCACTAATATTGCCAACCCATAAACCTATCCGACCCCCTCAAATATACTTACCCCCCTGTGTGATTGATGACAGTTTTTAAGTATATGGTGTTAGGAGAGAAATGTCAATAAAAAAATGATTTAAAGGTAAATTAGAAAACTTTTTGTTTGATACTTTCATAAAAATAGCGTTGGTTCAGCTTGGCCATTCTTGTCAACTATTTCTTGGGCGATCTTGACAAGTTTTGTTAAACACTATACGAAATTTGGGTACTGTTTAAAGTGTCTTTGTAACACTCAATAAAACAATAGCGGAAAATCGACAACATGACAGAATATAAGAACGATACGTTCACATTCTTTGCCTCGGACGAGTACTTGAAACCAGCGTAAAACAGGATATTCAAAAGATTCATGCCCTTTGAGAAAGTCATAGACAGCGAAAAACGCCAGATCGTCAATACCCTCGATAAGTCCCGAAGAATCGCGGCGGAGAGGTTGAGCAGGAGTATCGTAGAAATATTTGACTGCGCAAAGATTTTAGATCAATGACTTACCACTCATGGATTTATCCGGTTTTATCCCAACGGCCGTAAGCACGGTGGGGGCGATGTCTACCCCCCTTGGTGCCACACTTTTAATCTTCACGTTGGAAAAAAGAACACCGGGGACAATCTCTGGATCTACGATATGATCACCGCTCCACTTTTTATTGTTCGGCACCAATACCCCATTCGGAGTTCCGCCGATGGCAGTCTGCCAGCTTATTCTGTATCCCGACTCAAAACCGATAATCAATTCAGGAGAATTGTCAACATACTTTCCTGAATATATATCCTCTGCCCGATAGACATTTCTCACTACACGGCCATTTGTTTTGGAGTCCAAAAAAGTGGTAAGTCCCTTTTGAATTTTGTCTTTCAGCCCTTTCACCTCACCCAACTCGACAATACCGTTTGATTCTCTCCCCTTTAGATTAAGGTAAATGCTCGAAAAGCCAAGGGAGTATGCAGAAGTCTTTTTCCAGTCAACGTTTCTAAACAGCGCTCCCCCATCACGATCGTCAGGGTCGGGTTCGCTCTTTAACGCCATGAAACCATTCTCGATCAGCCAGCGGTTTACGTGGACACTCTTTCTGAAATTCGTAAAACCATGGTCGGAACAAATAATGAGAAGCGTCTTTTCGTCCACGTGTCCAGAAACAACCTCACCAACTATCTTATCAACCCTCTTGTAGTAGTCGCGTATGACACCGCCATATCTCTTCTCACCCTCTTTGGTGTAGAGGGGATGCTCCTTGTCCAAGAAACGCCAGAACATATGTTGGATTCTGTCGGTGGTATCGATTACAAATGAGAAGACTCCCTCCTTGAAGTTATTCAGACCGTACTCCAGCATCTTCTCCCGCTCATTCATAATATCGTCGCACATCGAGATAAATGCGTCGTCGTCAAGCACACCCTCATTCACGGGCTTTGTATCCTCCGGGATTCCAAGGGTATGGTAGGGTCCCCCGATATTTTTTGCAAGCTCTGCTGCATAATCGTCTCTGCGGGAAATGACAAAGCAGGGGTCTAATGGATTTACCTGCAATGGGGAAAGATAGATTCCTGTCTCTGGCTTCACACTCACGATGTAAAAACGCCCTATTCCAGACACCTTTCTTAGTGCGCCCCCGGAAAACTCCATGGAAACCCAATCAGTCCACTGACCAGCCTCGGCCTCAATAGTCTTCCCGGAGACCTTGAGAAATAACTTATTGTCTCCCACTCTTGTTACCTCAAGCTGGATTGCTGAATCCTTGGTTCCGGTAAGGCCGGAGATTGAAGGCCCGCTGATTATTGTTTTTGCAACATTTCCTTTAAAAGAAAGCTGGATGATCTTCTCCCAACCCTCTTTAGATTTATCCGGCTTTGCTGACGAGAAGAAAGTATACCTCCCCAGCCCTCCCTTGATATCCGGGACACCAAGACCGGACAGCAAGGTGCAAGATCCCTTCCCCGGTGGAAAGGTCAACGGCCAGCGTATGGAAGTTGAATCAATCCCGGCTTTGGCAGTGTAGTCCCAGAAGAACTTATGAAGACATGTGGAATCAAACATCTTTTC
>JAUWME010000191.1 GCA_030613285.1 Candidatus Zymogenus sp.
GGGCACACCGAATACATGATTTCTGCTTTTCCGTTGGGGGGCTACGTCAAGATGTTAGGGCAAGACCCGTACGACGAGATCCCGGAGACGGAAAAAAATGTCTCATTTCTCACTCAAAATGGTTGGAAAAAAAGTTTTATCGTCTTTTTTGGCCCATTCTTTAATTTCATCTTCGCAGTTTTGGCATACTGGGTGGTCTTCATGCTGGGAATCTCAGTACCGGTGAATATCCCCGTAATAGGAAACCTATCAGAGGGATACCCCGCCAGTGCAGCAGGACTTGAGGTCGGCGACAAGATCGTCGCAATTAATGAGAAGGAAATAGACACCTGGGAAAAGATGTCTGATATCATCAAGTCCTCAAAGGGTGAGGAGCTTCAAATAAAAGTCTTGCGGGACAAAGAAGAGATACTCTTTTCCCTTACCCCAAAAGAAGGCGAGGGGATGGGAGAAGACCTTACGCCGATAAAATATTACATGATAGGAATCTCGCCGACCTTTGAACACCAGAGAAATGGCCCTATAACCTCTTTTGGCATGGGGCTTGAACAGACCGGAATGATAGTTGTTGTTACCTTTAAAATCATCGGGATGATGTTTACAGGCGACATCCCGCTTAACAACATTGGGGGGCCGATATTAATCGCCCAAGTGGCGGGGGAGGCAGGAAAGAGTGGACTTGCGTCGTTCCTTGGTTTTCTCGCACTAATAAGTATCAACCTTGGAATACTGAACCTCCTGCCAGTGCCGATTTTGGATGGGGGACACCTCCTTTTCTTCGCCATTGAGGGTATTATCAGAAAACAAATAAGTCTTAAAATCAAGGAGATTGCACTGCAGGTTGGCCTTCTGCTTCTCGTACTCTTGATGGTTATGGCCTTCTATTTCGACATCGCCAGAATTGTCTCGCCGGGTTGACGAAGATGATAGTCCTTGGCATAGACACCGCAACCCCAAAGGCAAGCGTGGCTGTTTTAAAGGATGGAAATCCCTTGGGAGAAACATCCACAGGCGGAGAAAAGAGTCATTCTGAAACCCTCCTTTTAACAATCAACTCGGTTCTCGACGATGCCGGGTTTTCCCTAAAAGACGTTTCCCTTTTTGCCGTTGGTTTGGGGCCGGGAGCATTTACCGCCTTGAGGGTGGGTGTTACCACCATGAA
Source organism: Candidatus Zymogenus sp. (assembly GCA_030613285.1). Taxonomy (GTDB): domain Bacteria; phylum Desulfobacterota; class Zymogenia; order Zymogenales; family Zymogenaceae; genus Zymogenus. The sequence goes on from JAUWME010000191.1 coordinate 1,163, forward strand.
GGCCATCTCATACGCCCTCTCAATACCCCTTGTGGGCATTTCCACCCTCAACGTTCTGGCCGCAAAAGCTCAATACGATGGTGTGATTCTCCCCATTATTGATGCAAGGAAGGGAGAGGTTTTTACCGCACCCTTTGAGATAGATAAATGTGGAGATGTTAAAAGGCTGGGGGGTTACAACTCTCTTAAACCTGACGAATTGTTTAAACTCAACGATCTTCATGGGGGTCAATGCTTGCTCCTTGGAAGTGGTGTCCCGATTGTCAAGGATATGATTGGTGATAATGTAAAGATTGCTGATGAGGCGCTTTGGAATGTGGACGCCGCCTTTTTGTGTCGCCTTGCCCTCAAAAAGTTCAAACAAGTTAGGGCACCCGTCCCCAAAGAGATAAAACCCCTTTACGTTAGAAAGTCTGATGCGGAGATTAACCTTGCAAAAAAAATCAGTATTAAAAACAATGCTGAAAAACAGTACTGATAAATAGTATTAAGAAATAGTCCTTAAAAGTTATCTTGAGTGGCGAGATAGAAAAGTAGTTTTGAATACAACATTAAATCAATATTGTTTTTGGGGGGGCTGTCAATTAAACATTGACACCTTTTGTTCTATCTAATAAAATTACTATAGTACTTCTAATTAAAAAACTAAACTGTACACTATCAAGGAACAAATAGATGAAAAATGAAGAAGCGAAGATAAGAGAGAAGTTGATGACCGAAGATGAAGAGTTTAAAACCCTTTCCGATGAGCACGCGAAGTTTGAAAAACAGCTCGATAAATTCAACAGCCAGCTGCATCTTACTCCCAAAGAGGAGATGGAAAGAAAAAAAATCCAAAAACTCAAGCTCGCAGGCAGGGACAAGATGGAAACTATCGTCTCAAACTACGGTAAGAAGTAACTGATGAAAACACACTTTAAACCCAAGAACCCTTTTACTTTTTTTAGAAGAGATTAGTATGTCACTAAACGGCACAGAGATATTTTTTAAGACACTTCTGGATGAGGGAGTAGATACTATTTTCGGCTATCCGGGGGGTGCTGTCCTCAATCTATATCACAGTATGCCAGATTACGACATCCGCCATATCCTCGTCAGGCACGAGCAGGCAGCCGTCCACGCCGCTGACGGATACGCCAGAGCAACAGGGAAGGTTGGGGTGGTACTTGTTACATCTGGCCCAGGGGCCACAAACACCGTAACAGGAATTGCCACAGCCCACATGGATTCTATTCCGGTAATCGTATTTTCGGGGCAAGTCCCCTCAATGCTCATCGGCAACGATGCGTTTCAGGAAGCCGATGTCGTCGGGATAACAAGACCCTGCACAAAACACAACTACCTCGTCAAACAGGCAACGGACCTCGAAGGAGTAATCAGAGAAGCATTTCACATTGCAAAGACAGGAAGGCCTGGACCTGTCGTAATCGATCTCCCAAAAGACATTATGACCGGAGCCACCGAGTACACAGGGAAAAAGGAGCTTAATCTAAAAGGATATTCGGTAAAGAGTGAAGCTGATATTAACAAGGTTGAGGAGGCGTATGAGGCAATAAAATCTGCTAAACGCCCCTTGCTTTATATCGGTGGAGGCGTCATATCTTCCGAAGCCGCAAAGGAAGTTACCGAAGTGGCAGAGATGTTGACAATTCCCGTCACAGCATCGCTGCTGGGACTTGGGGGCTTTCCCGGTACACACCCCCTCTTTTTGGGGATGTTGGGAATGCACGGGACGTATCGGGCAAACTTGGCCGTTACAAACTCAGACCTTCTAATCGCTGTTGGCTCCCGCTTTGATGACAGGGTAACAGCCAAAGTAGATGAGTTCGCCCCAAAAGCAAAGATAATCCATATAGATATCGATCCCACATCTATAAGCAAAAACATCATTGTCGATATCCCCATTGTCAGTGACGTGAAGGATGCATTAAAAAAACTTTTAAAGATCGCCTCCAAAGAAAAAAGAATTATGAAGGCGGACAGAAAAGAATGGCTTTCCCAGATTGAAAAGTGGAAGAACACCCATCCCTTAGCCTATGACCAAAAGATGGAAAAAAACGCTGTGATAAAACCACAGTACGTCATAGAATCAATCTACAAGGTAACCAAAGGAAATGCCATCATTGCAACAGAAGTGGGACAAAACCAAATGTGGGCAGCACAGTTTTATAACTTCGACAAACCAAGGACACTTTTAACCTCCGGAGGCCTGGGGACAATGGGTTACGGATTTCCCGCCGCCCTCGGCGCACAGGTGGCGTTTCCAGATAAACTCGTTTTTGACATCGCCGGCGACGGAAGTATCCAGATGAACATCCAAGAAATCGCCACAGCGGTTCAACACAACCTGCCTGTAAAAGTGGCAATCATCAACAATGGTTTTCTGGGCATGGTAAGGCAATGGCAAGAACTGTTCTTCGAGGAGCGATACTCCCACACAACAATGGATTTTGCCCCCGATTTTGTAAAACTCGCAGAGGCATACGGCGCTGTGGGTATCAAGATTGAAGACCCAAAAGAGGTGGTGGGGGCAATTGAGGAAGCCATCTCTATCAAAAAGCCGGTCTTTATGGATTTTCGCGTAGATAAAGAAGAAAATGTCTACCCGATGGTTCCGGTAGGTTCGTCTATTGACAAAATGCTACTGGTCTAATGGGGTTGCTGCCAAATGGGGCTGCTGGTTTTATTGAGTTGTTGGTTAAATTGGGTTTAAGTAGGTAAGAAAGTTTTCAGACAATAGGGTGGGCAATCGAGAGTCCATTTTAAAGTACGCTCAAACAAATAAAAATATTAAATTGAAATTCAAATTTTTTGGGGGAGATTGTGGAAGTATTTTACGATAAAGATGTTAATATAAAAAAGGTGACCGAAAAGAAGGTCGCTATAATCGGTTTTGGCTCCCAGGGCCACGCTCATGCCAATAACCTTAAGGAGTCTGGTGTTGACGTCAGGGTCGGCCTTCGTGAGTCGAGCGTATCAAGAAAAAAAGCCGAAGATGCAGGTCTAAAGGTGGTATCCCCGTCTGATGCCGCATCTTGGGCGGATATTGTCATGATCCTTGCCCCGGACGAGATTCAGGGCGATCTCTACAAGGAGGTAATAGCTGCCTCCATCGCTGGGGGCGCTTACCTTGCATTTGCCCCCGGCTTTAACATCCCTTATGGGCAGATAACCCCTGACAAAGACATTAATGTGTTTATGGTGGCCCCAAAAGCCCCCGGACACATGGTGCGCTACGAGTACACCCAGGGACGTGGTGTCCCTATGCTCATCGCTGTGGGCCAAGACCCCACCGGCGACACAAAAGAGGTGGCATTGGCCTACGGGGCTGCCATCGGTGGGGGAAAGGCAGGGATGATCGAAACAACGTTTAGCGAAGAGACAGAGACCGATCTCTTTGGGGAGCAGGTGATCCTTTGCGGCGGTCTAACTGAGCTTATCAAAGCCAGCTTTGAAACACTTGTCGAGGCAGGATATGCCCCGGAGATGGCCTATTTTGAGTGCCTCCACGAACTCAAGTTGATAGTCGATCTCATATACGAGGGGGGAATCACAAACATGAGGTACTCGGTCAGCAACACCGCCCAGTACGGAGACATGACCCGTGGCCCCAGGATTATCACCGAGGAGACGAGAGAGGAGATGAGATATATTTTAGAAGAGATCAGAGACGGTAGTTTTGCCAAAGAGTGGATTTTGGAAAACAAAGTAAATCGTCCGGTCTTTAATGCCCTTGCAAAAAAAGACGAGGGGCACCTCATAGAAGTGGTGGGTAAAAAGCTTCGGGGAATGATGAGCTGGCTTTCCAAAGACAAAAAAGTGGATAGGGAAAAAAATTAGTATGAAAAATCAGAACACTCTGGTGGCTGTTGAGGGCATCCCATTTATAATCGCTGCAATTGGGCTGACACTGGTGGTTGCACTGTTACTGTTTTTCTATGCCCCACGGGCAATGATCTATGTAACAATTCCGCTTATAATCTTAACGATTTTTGTTACGGCCTTTTTCAGAAACCCAACAAGAACAATTCCCGAAGACCCAAAGGCAATTGTCTCTCCCGCAGACGGAACGGTGCTATTTGTCAAGAAGGTACAAGAGAAGGATTTCCTAAATGCCGAAGTTATAATGATAAGTGTCTTTATGTCGGTGTTTAATGTTCATATCAATCGAGTCCCCATGACTGGAACAGTGGTCAAGGC
>JAUWME010000095.1 GCA_030613285.1 Candidatus Zymogenus sp.
CTTTTCAAACAGGTCAAGCTCCCGGATGGACGGAGCATCCTCGATGAGATCGACTACATCTCAAGCGTTTCAGGCGGAAGCGTCTCATCGGCATACTACTGCCTTAACAAGCCCGGAACAGCCACGAGCAATGTTGAAGAGCACAAAGCCTTCTTCGACAAATATCTTTTGGATATGAGGAGGAATATCGAAAGAGATATCCTCTTTAAACCATGGCTATGGTACAGAATTTTTCTCCAGTCCGTAGAGAAGGCCTTTTTCCTCAAATGGGATTTTGATCAATATTTCTTTAATAACGCCACCTTCGACGACCTCTACCAGAGGCAGAGGATGGGTATCTCCCCCACGCTCATCGTCAACGGAACGGTGATGGACACCGGGGCGAAGTTCCTCTTTACAACGGTGGAGCGTGACGTCTTCAATTTTAACCTCGATGAGGAGCTCGGTTGGAGACTCAAAGATACCGGGATGTTTAGAAGCAATATCCTTTTTTCAGAGGGAATTCTTGCCGTGATGTTTTGCGATGACATCGGGCTTTCCATTGGCGACATGGAGGTATCAAGGGCGGTGGTAGCGTCGGCATCGGTGCCGTTGATCTTCGGCCCCATAATCCTAAAGGACCAATCTATCCCGCCGAACAAAAAGTACATCCACATTGGGGACGGCGGCGTAGGGGACACCCTGGGCCTCGAATCAATCATGGAGCTTGCCATAAACAGGTACAACGACCCGAATAAGAAGTTCAAGGGCGGGATGGTGATAATAATCGACGCCAACCAACGAATTGACCCGGATGCCTCCGAAGAGCTTGTCCGGGGGCTGAAGGCCGGAGCTACGATAGAGCGCACAAGGGTAATATACGCCTACCGGGGAAAAACCCTTGCCTTCGTTACCATCATGTTTCTTCAGGAGAACCCCAAGTATAAAGATATCGATTTTGTTTACATCTCGCCTTACACCGTGGAGGACCCGAGGATACTGGAGAGCCTCAAAGATAAGCCGGGACTTTCTAAGTACACCCCCGCTGAGCTTGACGTGATTGTAAATCTGTTTCAGAAGACGCCGACACGGTTTAAGATAAAGCCGGAACTTGCCGACAACTTGGAAAAGGCGGCGGAGATTGTTGTGGAAAAGGTGAAGGATAGGATACTGGAGAATTACCTTCGGCATAATACCACGGAAGATTGATGGGTGGCGGGGCTTGGTGCGGGGATTGGAACGTTGAGGAAGATAGATCATAAATAAATCGATTTTTTTTCGGTTAAATAGCATACTAATGTTAGCAGGTTTCCTATAGAGTAATTAACCAGTTACAAAGAGTAGCAACTTGATCATTAATAGTCAAATTAGCAGCATTATTTAAAACGCCAGACTTTAATTGGGAATATATTTCTTCTGCCATACTATTCTCAATCGCTGCACCTACAAAAAAAGTAATTGGATTTAATGATTTTTTAGCAAATGATTGTCGTATTCGATTCAATGCAGAGTTTGCTGTTTTCCAATGCTCATCAGCACCAGCAGGATCAATTCCGCCTTTTAGTTCCCCAAAAGAAATATATTTTTCTGGGATAAGATGCAAGGATTTCGGTGTCGAATTAACATCATCAGGTTGTGAATTTAGTATACTTAAATCAACATTCTTTTTTACTAGTGGAATCCTTCTATTAAAAATCAATGTTCGAACTCCGATTGTATTTTCCCAACTTAATCCATTTAAATGAAGCTCAATATCAACATCATTATCTGATTTTGGAATCCACTTTTTACCTTTTGTATGATGCCATTTATAGACTATTTTGGAAATATTTAAAGAAGAAATTATTGCTCGTGCCAATTTTCTCTCGCCAAGAGCACCACCTAAATTTCTCATTGAACCACCAAGTTGATCACCTTTTGTGAGTAGAAACCTATATACAAGCTCTTCAACAAAATCAATACCCGATGGTTTTAGAAAATTCTCTATTAGACCTTGCATAGCTTTTATCTTATCTTCTTCATGTAAGTATTTTTCTGCTTTATCTGAAATACATGCCGCTGTTAGAAGAGATGAGTGAATAGATTTCATTGCAAGTAATTTCTGAGGAGTTGAAGCTTTTGAGGCCTCTGCTTTTAAAGCTCTTGCTTCTGAAATAAAAGGCGTCGCCTTTCTATTTTTTTCTAATGCGAGTGAAACAAACCCTGCACGTGTAGCTTCATATGGTGTTACTAAGTCATCTCTTGATCGGAGGTATTTAATGTAAGGTTTATTTTCATTCACTATATTTTTCTCCATACATAAACGCATTTTCGTAATTCAGACCTACCATGATTGCCCATTTGTTGACTACTGTTACCTTTTCCTGTAGGCAAAGTCCATATTTTTTCCAAATTAAATCCAAATTTTAAAGCAAATTCTGTTAGTATTAAATCTACAGGAATTTCTTGACCACCATACCTTACGTTGTCGTTTACCATGACTGAATAACCACCATGTTTTAAAACACGGTACATTTCAAAAACAATAAATGCCATTTCAAGAAAATAATTCTTGACCATACGAGGTATATTGGAATTATTCAACATTTTAAGCTCATTTAACTTATTCAAGACAGTATTTACTTCTTGCATTGCTTCACTTGAATTATAGCAGGAAATTACTTTTTCAAATTCTTTGATTTTATTCTCTTTACTATAAATTTTTTTTAATTTCTCTATCTTATCTTTGTTTTCTACAGTGCATGATAACATTTCTTGACGAAGCTGTTTAATCTGTTCATCGTTATAACCAAGAAATATCAATTCTAACGCATATGTTCTTGTATAATCATAACGATTACAATATGGTGGTGATGTCATCACAAAATCAAAAAGATTGTCTTGAAATAAAGGCATCAACTCCAACGAAGATCCTTGTAATATATTTGATGGTTCATAAACTATTTTTTCTTCAATCTGTGAAAATAAATCATTTCCATTTCCATCCTGCAAATCTTGATAAACTTGTGAAAATTTTTTATTAATTGACTCTGTAAAGGAATAAATTTTTCCTTTATTAAATTTTGTCTTTCCCCAGCTTTTGTTTGCTCTGTGATCCCATCTTAGATATTGCCCATCTTTTCTTGTATAACTGATTTCTTCCAAAATAGAGAAAGCAGAAAATTCAAATAACTTTTTAATATTCGGGTCTTCAATATTATCACAATAATTTAAGAAACGATTCAAGCAATTTTCTGTTTCTTCAGGAAAAGCACTTTTAGTTATTGGAATATGGTTTATTTTTCGTGGAACATTATTTTCCACAACTTCAAACTTTGATTGAAATTTGTCGATTTCTTCTTTTAGATTACTTAATCGAACTGATTCTGATGCCATTCTTGATTCAAATGAAAAAACACCGACAGGAAGCAATTCTATTCCTGTAGTACTCCAACCCAGCTCTCTAGCTGAAAACAGAGTTGAACCAACTCCAGCGAAAGGATCAAGTATATGTCCTTTAGATGGATGGTACTTCATTAAAAAATACTTTATCAATCTTTTGGAAAATCCTTCTTTGTATTTGAACCATCTATAGAAATTTTCTTTTTTATTAGCTTGAAAACTGACTACGGTTCTATTCAAATTAGGATCAATTTCTATTTGCTTCTTGTATTTTTCAAAAAGAAATTTCCTGTTATCATTATTTAATTTTGCCATAATATATTAGTTACTATATTAATTTATTTTTATGGACACGAAATAAACGGATTTTATTTGCAATATCTTTATTGGTTTGAGAGTTGTATTATACCAGCTAACAATAATTAAAAGAAATAAATTTTTAAATTTTTGAACTCAATATCTCAATATTTCGGAAATTTCTTGCCAAAAACTACCGCTCATTCAACCTGTAGCCCTCAATGAACTCTTGGATTGTGTCAACGTAGTAGCGCAGCGGGACACCGCCAATACTCTCAGAGATAAAATACGCCATATCAAGGGGCTCCGCAAACGGCCCCTTCACCTCCCCCGTCAGGTACTTCCCGTCAAACCCCTGGATGAAAAAATACTTCCCCTCCTCCAGATACGTCGCCACGGTGTGCGCACCCATGATCTTACCTTCCTTCGTTACAATATCCACGGTAAAAAGGCGGGCCGTGTACCCGGAGTACTCCAGTGACTCCACAATGAGGATGGCAAAATCCTCGCAGTCACCACCTGTAGTCAAAAGCGTCTCGTAGGGGGTCTGGGCATAGTTTCTCCCGTCGTTTCGCTCCGGGATGTACCTCAAAGCGTTCCTTGTGTAATACGTAACCAAAGCCGGGGTCGAAAGTCTCATCCGCACCTCCCCCCACTCGTCCCATCTTTCGCCCACGCACTTTCCCCACACCTGTTCAAGGAGCGACTCAACATTGTAATCCTTCAAAATCCCCTTGGTCTTTGCCTGCCCTCCCTCATCGGCGTAAATCCAGAGCAATGCCTCAAGGTGGGCAGAGTAGGCTCTCTCTTCGGGGTAGCCGGCATCAAGGATTGTCGAGAAGGTTTTCCCGTATCCACCCCTGTAATCTTTATAAAGGAGCTTCACCGCCTTGAGATACCGGGAGTTTGGCGTGTTTACACCGGGAATCCTCGAAAGTTCAATTGCGAGATTCTCGTGCTTGTAAAAAATGTCGTTTAAGACCTCGTTCTTGTAGACGTCGACCCTGGGCTTTATTGTCGAACACCCCGAAATTAGAATTAACGACATAGACAACAAAATGACAGCTAAATTAAAGTTAAACGTTTTCATGTCTACTATCATCGCCTATGAACCTCGTAAAGTCAATATTTATTAGCACTGCTATCAAATTAAGGCTTGACATTATCGTAAAAAAGCGTAAGTGTAATGATAATCATATTAACCAATTTTTGAGGAGCTTCAGATGAAAGAAGAAGGAACACTTGGACTAAAGCGTGTTCTCGGTTTAAAAGAGGTAGTGGCCATCGGCATCGGCCAGACAATCGGCGCCGGGGTATTTGCCATGACCGGAATCGCCATTGGGATGTGCGGAACTGCACTCCCCATTGCCTATACCCTTGCCATCATTCCTGTAGCATGCCTTCTCATACCGTCCGCATTTTTAGGGGCAACAATCCCCACCGTAGGCGGAAACTATACCTATCCGAGCCGTCTCTTCTCCCCGATGATGGCGTTTATGGGGGTGTGGATTTTCATGATCGGGTTCTTCTTCGGCTTTATCCCATTGCTTGCCGTAACCATCGTGGAATACCTCAAGACGTACTTTGAAAATATTCCAATCATGACCACCTCGATTGCGATTGTCACATTCTTCTGTGTTATCAATATCCTCGGAATCAGGATCGCAGCGATTGCCCAGGGGATAATGGTGCTCATTCTTATATCGGCTCTCATTATGTATGACTTCGTGGGACTCCCCCACGTATCCCTTTCCCATTTTAGTGTTCTTTTCCCCATGGGAGCCATGTCTCTGGTAAGCGCTTCGGCACTTCTAATCTTCCCATATCTCGGCGCCAATGCCATAATCGAGCTTGGGGGAGAGATTAAAAAACCGGAGAGAGTTATCCCCATCTCCTTTGTTATTATCATCTCAGTCGTTGCCGTAATATATATTACAATGAGCATCGTTGCTGTGGGGGTAACAGGCTGGGAGACAACCGCCGACAAGACCCTTGAGGAGTCTGCAAAGGCTTTCCTGACGGGCTTCTCCTTTCACTATTTCATAATCGGTGGGGCGCTTCTCGCCATCACCACGACCTTAAACGCCACCTTCATGTGGGCGCCGAAATCGTTGATGATAGTGGCCAAGGACGGACTTATGCCCCCCATTCTTACCAAGGTAAACAAAAAATTTGGGACACCCCACAATATGCTCATAATGATCTGGGCTTTTTCTGTAATAGCTATTGTTTCTAATATTGACCTAAAATCTCTGGCCCTCTATTCCTCCATAGGGGGTATGGTCATCTACATCCCGGTTCAGATATCGGCGTTGTTTTTGAAAAAGAAGATGCCCGAGGAGTACGCAAAGTCGCCTCTCAAGGTTCCCACGAGTATCCTTTACTTTGCCGTGATTTTCGGAATACTCCTGTTTCTCGCAGCAATCGCCTCCCTTGTGATGGAACTTTGGAACAAAAGTATGCTCTTGACAATTATCCTTGGTATTTGGGTTGTCTTAGGCTTTGCCTACTTTTACATAATGAAGGCATGGCTCAGACGAAAAGGGATCGACTTAAAAGAAGTCACTAAGGATTTTCATAAGTAGGGATTACTCTGTAAAGTACACATCGCGCTTTATCTATTTCCAAAATAATAGATACCGTGGTGGATAGTTCTTTACTTTTTCCTCAAATAAATATGCTATTCTCTAAAAATCACTCCAGCAGAGGGAACTCTATGACTGCAGATAAAAACATGACTTCAGAAAATGAATATATCAACCCCATCTTCGATGCCTACCCGTTACTTAAAGGAAAGATTCCCCACGTTTCATTAGGAAACTACCCCACACCAGTCGATCGCCTAACGGGACTTGAGAAGGCCTTAAAGACCAAGAACCTCTTTATCAAGAGGGAAGATAAATCGTCAGACCTCTACGGTGGCAACAAACTGAGGAAGCTGGAAGTTCTCCTTGCCGATGCGAAGGCAAAAAAATACAAATCCACGATAACCGTAGGCTATGCGGGCTCTAACCACACGCTGGCCACAGCCGTTTTTGGAAGGAAACTGGGACTAAAGCCGATTTCCCTTCACCTTGTACAGCCCAACTCCCGCTACGTGAGGAAAAACCTCCTCTACCAGCAACACCTTGATACAGAGTTTCATCAACGCAAGGGGGTCCCGGCCCTGGTTTCTGTCATGGTACTTCTCTTCATAAAAAGCATATTGACAACCGGGCGTCCGCCGTACTACATCCCCGCTGGTGGCTCCAACGCCCTTGGTGTCATTGGAACTGCGAGCTCCATCTTTGAGCTTGCTGACCAGATAGAAGCCGGCTTGTCCCCAAAACCGGATTTAATCTACCTCCCAACAGGCTCCGCCGGCACAACCGCCGGAATTGCCCTGGGCATCAAGGCTCTGGGGCTTGACATCAAGGTTAGGGGCATTGCAGTCTCCCCCAGAAGCTATGCGGGATTTGAAAACGTAAAGGAGCACTTCGACAATGCGGTGCAGCATTTAAGAAAATGCGATCCCTCTTTTCCCGACATTCATCTTTCTGAAGACGACGTCGAGATCATCCAAGGATATCTTGGCCTCGGTTACGCCCACTTTACCAAAAAGGGAATGGACGCTGTCAAGCTTTTTAAAAAGAGCGACAATATTGATCTTGAGGGAACATACACTGGAAAAGCGATGGCGGCGTTGATCGATGACGCCTCATCGGGAAAGTTGAAGGGGAAGACCGTCCTCTTCTGGAACACCTACAACTCCTATGATTTTGGAGAAACTATCAAGGACATAGACTACAAGGAGCTGCCAAAAAGCTATCATGCTTATTTCGAGAATGACTTCCAGCCCCTTGAAGTATAACCTCCTCTCGTATTTTTCGCCCCCTGCATCTGGTAAAGAGTCTCCCAATATTTTAGAAAGGGGGCCATCTGTATTTTAGAAGAGCTATCAGCA
>JAUWME010000206.1 GCA_030613285.1 Candidatus Zymogenus sp.
CCTTCTTCATCGGGGGATCGGCGATGAATGCTATAATCTTTTCGAGGTTAAGGTCCTGGCCGCGCTCCCAGCAGTCCTCCCATATTTTTGAGAGCAGGATGTGCTCACGGCTTTTTAACGGGGCGGCCGCAATCCCCACGAGGGAAACAAGCGCCGACACGGAGCCGGAGATCAAGTCCCTCATTCGCTCTTCGTCCTCACCGCCACCCCCTTTTGGAATGCGAAAAGAGCTTAGAACATTAACAGGAACAGCAGCGCTGCTTCCGGGTGTAAAAACGGTAAAATCACAAGTCTCCTTCAGCTTTCTAATCCTTTCAGGGGTAATCCCCCAATCCTCGTGGCCTTTCTTCCAGAGGGACGCCACGGACTTGGCCTCTTCCTCAAGACCCTCTGCCCCCCCGCCAGCCTGAGATGGATCGATCCAAGGGAGATAGTCCTCCGGTTGGTGGTCGGGAAAGGCGAGCAGGAGGTTTGCCATCTCTCCTTTTGGGTCAATGATAATCTGCGGTATCCCCTGAAGCGCCGCCTCTTCGAGCATTATCATTGAAAGCCCGGTTTTCCCAGAACCGGTCATCCCCAAAATCACGCCGTGGGTGTTTAGGTCTTTCGGATCGTATGTGACCTCCTCATCTGTAACCTTCCCGGTTTTTGGGTCGAATTTTCTTCCGAGATAAAATTTGTCTTTCTTCAAAACTGTAATTCCTTATGAAATTAAAAGATTATTATTTCTTCAGCTTTTATGCTTTTTGATATGATCAAAAAGTTTTTATACCCACCCTTCCTGTCATTGTTTCAGGGAGATTTTACCGCATCGTCCCCTTCATCCCCGTGGGGAAGGCCCGTTGCATCATCTTCTCTGTCAAACAAATCTACAGAAAACGAGATATCCCAGATGTGGGAAATAATCTCATCGGCAAGCTCCCCCTCTGCCACCTCCGGCTGAAAACCAACCTTAACAGGAATCATCTCAAAGGATTTAACGCCGTCCTTTGTAACATTGAGGATAAGAATAATGCTGAGCTTCTTCCACTTGGAATGTTTTCTGCTCTGGTGAAATGCAAAGTTTCCCAGAGAATATATAATAAAAGTGTCGTTGTAAACCTCAAGTCCTTGAGGCACATGGGGGTGGTGCCCCAAGATTATATCCGCCCCAAGGTCAGCAATCGTATGGGCATATTCCACCATCAAATCACTCGGCTTGTCTTTGTACTCCCAACCCCAGTGGGCACTCACCACCACCACATCGGCCAACTCCTTCGCTTCTTTGATCTTTGGCCCAATCCTCTCTTTTAAGGTGTCCTTGTTTAACCACGCAAGATATTTGAAAGCCTTGTGGTCGGGATATACACCGTAATTAAATATGTCTGCCACGGCAATAAAGGCAACCTTTATTCCGTTGACCTCCATAACCACCGGGGCGTATGCGCTGTCGAGGTCTTCGCCGACCCCGACGCTTTTGATTTCCACACCTTTCAAGTGCTCAATCGTCTCAAAAAGGGCGTCCTTGCCGTAGTCCCAGACGTGGTTATTTGCCATGGAAACGATGTCAAAACCAGCGTTCTTGAGGCTCTTTGCGGCATCTGGGGGTGCGGTGAACCGCCAAGTTCCAGTTTTTGTCACTCCACCCTGATCCGATATTGTGCTTTCGAGGTTTGCAAAGGCGATGTCCGCACCTGATATGATATGCCTCGTCTTCTCAAAGGCATAGTCAATCTTCCCCCCCAGGATGATCTTCCCCGCCTTCCTGCCAAGGTTCACATCACCCACGGCAAGAAGTGTAATTTCCTTCTCTTCCTCGATGACCACATCGGGGAGACTAATCTCTCTTAACGGAGCGCACCCCGAAAGAGTGACAAGGATAATGACGGATATTATCATAAGAGGTGAAACAAATAATAGGAACTTTTCCGCCCTTAAATATCTTACTCTTTTGGTAGTCATACTTTTTACAACCTATTGACTGATAGCAAATTAAATTATATAATAACAGAAATTGTCCAGAAAGAAAACTGATTTTTTCTAAATTCCACCCCTCCCGATAATTGATTGGGGACTGCAGGGTTTAAAGAGAATCGTAACAAAAAGAGGCAAAAATGTTTAATTTGAAATGGAAGAAAAATAGAAAAGCCGTTAAATCAACGATACTAATGGTTTCAATCGTTTTGGTCTTTGTAGCATCAGGATGCGCAACAACCCCGGTCAAAACCGAATACGTTCCACCATATTCTCCCGGATACGGTGTTTTCCTCGACCATATTATTATGGAAAGTCTTGAGGGCTCAGAAGAAAAACTTAAAGGGCCTCCCCCAAAATTAATACCTCCATACTATACCCGCATCCTCGAAGACGGGAGGCTGACAATCGCCCTTGTTATCGGGACGGAAGACCTTGTAAACAACTACTACAAGGACACGGGTGGGGGCGATCTTCTTAGAATTTTCAAGGGGAGCTACATTGTTCCCATAATCCTCTACGGCAAGGGAATCATTCTCGATGCTGTGGTGGTAAATAACAAGGAAGATCTCATAAAGGCATTGGGTGAGAGGGAGGTTATATTTGTGTACTCCCATTCCCGCTACGGAAACGGCTGGGCGCTTCACACCGATGGACTCGATGAACCTTTCAGGATGCAGTCAGACCCTATAAGGATTCCAACGAAACAATTGCATGGATATAAGGGAGATGTTGTCAGGGTGACCGCAACCCACACTTATCTGAGAGCCAACACCGAGGATATCGACAGGGTGGTTCCTTACCCTGGGTTTCAGATCATCGTGGGGCTTTCATGTACCAGCAAGAGACATTTTCAGAAAGAGCTTTTGAAGATGAGGGGTGACAACCCTTCCCTTTTTGTCCTCACAACGGGGGCGGGCAGCTTTTTGGAGATGGATTTCAAGATTTTCAAGACATTTATGAATGATTTGGCTTTGGGGTTGCCGATGGAAAAAATCGTTTCTGACATGAACGATACGTGGCAGCAAATTCCTGATGATTTTTACAAGAAACACGGGATTCGGTACAACTGGCGGCCCAAGAGGGTTATAAAGTTTACGCACAGCGACATTGGAAATGGAGCTAAATGAGAATATACAGAATTTTAATTGTAACCGTTATTAGATAATTTGGTGGGTTGGTAATTACAACGCCGTTATTTCTTGTAAAACAACCCACAAGGTCTAACAAAGCAACAAATTGCAGAAAGCTAAATCGCTGTAGTGCCCTACTTGTTGGAGACTCCAATTGCGGGGGAGACTGTGAGGGGTGAGTTATTCGAGAGATCTGAGTGCTTTTTCCACCTTCGATAGTCCCTCAAGATCATCAAGCTTCATGTAGATAGAATACGCATAATTCAAAAGTTTTCTCGCATCGTCGGTTCTTCCTACTTCTTTCAGAAGCCCTGCCATCTCAAGTGCCTGACTTGCCTGATCTTTTTCAGATACCCCATCGGGGTGCTTTTTGGCATAATCAAGGGCCTCGATGTAGGTTGAGAGGGCGGCATCGGTATTTTTGTCAAGATAGTATGCGCTGGCGATAAATGGATATATGCTGAACGCCGTGTATGTCTGCCCTGCCTTGTCGTAATTGTCCCTTGCATTTTTAAACTCGATAATTGCAAAGGAAAACTTCCCCTCGTTTAAAAGCTTCTTCCCATAGTTAAACGATGTTTCTGCATTCTTGAGGAGCGGGTTTACTGTAACGCAGGTTATTAGGAAAAAAGAGAGTAGTATAATCGTAAAGAGAGATCGTTTCATCGGGTCTCCTTAGTGAGTAAATATTTCAAAGATTGGGCTTTCGAGATCAAAAAAGAGCAGTTTGTTTCTTATCACCTCACCCAGTCCCGTGAGGATTTTTATTACCTCCACCGATTGGAGTGAGGCCACAGTTCCCACAACGCCGGGGAGATTTCCGAGGGTTGTTTCCACCCCCTTCTCTGGGAGTTTATCTTCATCTCCATAAATGGTTGAGTAGCCAGAATCTTCGGGAAAAATGGTTGCTACCTGCCCCACGAACCCCGCCACCGAGCCGTGAACAACCGGGATATTAAGTGACACGGCAGCCCTTTGAAGTGCAAATCTTGAGGGGAGATTATCAAGGGCATCAACAACTGTATCGGCTTCTTTGAGGATTTTCAGAAACTCCTTTTCTCCTGCTTGAGCGTTGAAACCCTTTACATCTACGGCCCCATTTATCTGTTTGAGTTCTTCGGCCACCACCTCGACCTTTACCTTTCCTACGGTTTTTTCTGTAGCGAATTCCTGTCGGTTGAGATTATCTTCCGAAAAAACATCACCGTCAACAATCACAAGCGACCCGACGCCTAATCTGGCGAGGTTTCTGACGATGATTCCGCCAAGACCGCCAACTCCAATCACCCCAACCACCGATTTTAGAAGTTTAATCTGTCCCGAAGCGCCGAGCGTCCCGTAATTTCTGAGGTATCTCGTCGGGACAATTTCTTGAGCAAGTGCCTCAATCTCCACAAGCCTCCTGGGAATATCATGGCTCTCTGATATTTCAATGGTTTCATTCAACCCGATTACTTTTACCACCGGCCCGTCTGGTGTGGAGATGTTTTTGGAAAGATCAAGGATGGCAAGAATGGCGTCAGCTAAATTGCCTTCTTTTCCCATGATCTTTGTTCCTTTTCATCCAAGTTGATTTTTTGATTATATTTGCTCGAAAAAAAAGGGGAAGGGGTATTACCCCCTATCCCCCAAAAAAAAGCATAGCTATGCTTATTTGTAGATGATCTCGAACTCGACTCTTCTGTTCTTGATCCTACCTGCTTCAGTGGCATTACTCTCAGCTGGCATGTATTCACCCCAGCTTACAGTCGTAAGCCTTTCTTCAGGAACTTCGTAAAGTGTAAGGGCATCTTTTACACTATCTGCCCTTTTCTGACCGAGCCAGCAGTTATACTTCTCGGTTCCGATTGAACATGTATGTCCCTGAATTTCTACGTTTACATCCTCATACCTTAACATGGTATCAGCCATATGGTAAAGGATAGGATAGAATTCTGGT
>JAUWME010000505.1 GCA_030613285.1 Candidatus Zymogenus sp.
CGCGGGTGTTGTTGTTGGCGATACAGTTTCTGTCCACGTTCATGGGCACGGGGAAGGTGTTAGTGGAAAAATTATCAAGGAAGGCAAAAAGGAAGGGGAAGATCAACCATACATCACAGGCAGCATTTACTTTGGCACCGAAGACATAAAAGCAAGGGAGACCTTTGAATCGTTTTTACCCTCGAATTTTTCGAGTCTCGAAAACAGACTCATCTCTCTACCCCACTACACTCATTGCTTCGTCTGCGGCCCAGACAGAAAAGAGCCCGGCCTAAAAAGAAAGTTTCATCTCTTTGACGATCCAAATGATTCCGATGGTAGAACCGTGGTCTCGCTGGTGGGGTTTGACAAGAAAGATATGGATACTTTTTACTATTTTAAAAGGGGTGACTTCGTTCACCCCATCGCCCTTTTGTCTCTTGGAGACGAAACAACTGGATGGAGTGGTTTTTTTATGGCCAAAAACGGTGGTGTCTCGGTAAAGCTGAGTTACAATTTTTACAGGAACGTCAGGCTTGGGGAAAAGCTGGTTTTTTTTGGGAGTGGGCAAAAAATAAAGGGCAACATCTCAAAGAGGCTTCTCTTCTGGGCTGCCGGGGGCGCCGCCGTTGTCGATGAAGACGGTGGTTTTGAAACAGTGATGACCACTTCGGGCCAATGGTTTGGACTCTCTGCCCTGACAGAGCAGATGCGGACACACCTTACCCCAGAAGAATATAGAATAAGGGTCTTTGAACTGGCAGATTCTTAACTAAAATCACAAATAGTTTGCAATGTTCGGGGGCGTTTAGACGCCCTCTTTTTTTTGCCTGAAGTTCACTTTTTTCCTGAAATTTGCCAAAGATAACATCAAATATCTATAATTATTGCAAAATAATGCATGATTTTACTTGACAAATAGATTATAATGCTATAACTTTATATTATTATACTAAATTGTAGCTCTTTTTCTAAACTTTTGCTATATTACAAACATGGCACAATAGTATTGTAGCGGTCTTCGCAAAGTTCCCCTTCGAATGGTGGGGGCAAGACTTGCAATCAAAGATTTCTGTTAATTGATTGTTTTTGGCAGGTTCTGCATTACTATTCTATTTGGTAAGCTATTTGTTTATCCAATAGATTACTATTTTCAAAATTACAACAAAGAACACTTCATAAAAGATCATTAGATTTTGAAAAAGGGAGAAGAAAAATGAAGAAAATAATTGTTTTTGGGATTTCTCTCACTCTGACTTTTGCGCTAACTGTTTCATCAAACGCCATCAAGTGGGAGAATAACACTCTCGACATGGGGAACGATGCACCCGCGGAAACATCTGACGATGCCGTGAAAAACTACAACGAGAAGTTCAAAAAGAAGATCATCGACGAGCCAAACCTCAACAGCGTACCGAGGCTGCTGCTCAAAGTCGACGCCTCAATCTGGGATAGCGACTTTCGGGAAAACCCCGCCCTATTAGAGCCAAAATCTGATTTTGAGTTTTTCTACGATGTCTATTATTTAGGCAGCCTGACCCGAGTCTCCACAGATATCTACAGCCGACTTTTTAGCATCAATATGGGAGGCGGTGATATGACAGGAACGTTAGATGAAAACTACGTTTCCAACAATGTTGGTACTGATGCAGGTTTTGCCATTAAGCTCAATGATATATCGAGCCTTGCGACAATCTTCAGCTACAGGTATGGCATTATAAAAGGCGATGGTGATTATTGGCAACACTGGGAAGTTGGGATAAATTCCAGTGAAATGAGAGGCACTTCCAGAAGCGACGACAACAACAGCAACTACGGGCTCTCGCTGCTTTATAACGCCAACATCAATGACAACATCTCTGTGGGGGTGGGTTTTAAGTATGCTTTCATGTACGACAACTCCCAATATGAAATGACTGCATCGGGAGATCATATTCAAGATCTTGGAATAGCCGGTTTTAATGTTTTTCCCGAAAATGTCAATACTGTTGATGAACTGACCTTCAAGTACAACCTCTTCTCCCCAACCCTTGGGGTGTCGGTAAAACCGAACGA
>JAUWME010000313.1 GCA_030613285.1 Candidatus Zymogenus sp.
TCCAGAATCCCTCATTATCAGGACCCAGTGGCTTTTTGGACCTCATGGAAGGAATTTTGTTGAGACGATGCTGGCCCTCAGTGAGAGTGGTAATCCTATAAAGGTTGTTGACGACCAGTTCGGTACTCCCACATACACAATCCACCTTGCAGATGCTATTGGGCAAATGATGCAAAGCTCCCACTCCGGTGCTTACCACATCAGCAATAGCGGGAGCACTTCGTGGTTTGGGTTTGCCAAGGCGATTTTTGAACTTGCAGAGTTGGGAGTTGAGCTTGTTCCCATTTCCACAGAAGACTACATTAAGAGCGTTAATAAAACTGTAGCGGAAAGACCAAGAAATTCTGTTTTTAATATGGCGAAGATAAAAAACGATGCGAACCTCACAATGAGAGACTGGAGGGAGGGGCTTTATGAATATCTCAAGCGGAGGGAGATGCCGAGATAATCTCGGCGGGGGGGCTATGGTATGAGAGGTGAGGGGCTTGCTGTTATGATTAATATGGGTAATATTGATATGCTTTTGATATGCCGATTATATAGCCGACTGTGTTTGCTGTTTACTTATAGTTTTAAAAGGATGAATAGAGATGAGTAGTACCAGATATGATAAAGATAGAATTAAAGAAAAAGGTAAAGATGATGTTAAAGGTCGGAGGAAGATAAACAGGAGCGTCCTCAGAGAATACGTTGAGGCGATAGTTTTTGCCCTTGTATTAGCTCTTATCATAAAGGCCTTTGTCATTCAGGCGTTCAAGATACCGTCAGGCTCAATGGTTCCCACACTTCTCAAGGGCGATCAGATATTGGTCAATAAATTCATCTACGGCATAAGAGTCCCGTTTAGTGATGTAAAGCTGTTTCCTATAAGAGCGCCGAAAAGGGGTGATATTGTCGTGTTTGAATATCCCAACGACAGAAGAGTCCATTACATAAAGCGGCTTGTCGGGCTTCCCGGTGATGAAATTGAATTAAAGGACAAAAAACTTTATATCAACGGGGAGAGATTTGAAATTGAGAGTATTCAATTTGAAGATACAATGATTATGCCCTCCGTCGCCGGCCCCAGAGACAACTTCGATTCCATAACGGTACCGCCAAATTCATTTTTTATGATGGGAGACAATCGCGATAACAGCAGGGATTCGAGATATTGGGGATATGTTGACAGATCGGAGCTTGTGGGAAACGCTGTAATAATATATTGGTCTTGGGATATAAGTGCCGGTGGGATTTTGCAACGAATCAAAAATGTCCGTTGGGACAGACTGGGCAGTCTCCTCTTGAAGTGAATTTTGACCAATAAAATATTGAATAGCCAAATAAAAAACTGAATAAGTAACCAAAATATTTGATAATTAGAAGTAGATGCGCAAGAATCCTGAAAAAAAAGACTTCAGCTTTTATATTGTGGCGGTATTTCTATCCCTATTTTTTCTCCTCTATGTCCTAATTTTTGACAATGTGCTGATAACCTCACCCGGAATGGAGCCAAGCCTTAAAGATGGGGACTACGTTCTCGTCAACAATATAAAAGTTTTGTTATCAGTTCCCATTGTTGGCAAGTTGACCAAGTTTGGAAAACCAGAAAGGGGTGACCTGATTTTCTTTGAAACGAAGGCACAAGGTGATGATGCTGAAAAGGTAACCTCGATTCTGAGGGTCGTGGGGTTGCCCGGCGAGACGTTAGAGATTATAAACAAAGGGGTATTTGTCGAAAGAAAACCCTTTGAAGAACCTTACACCACTTTCGATGACAGCAAGGTCTATCCATCGGGACTTTCGGTGAGGGACAACCTCGGACCTTTTGTTGTTCCAGATAATTCCTATTTTCTTATGGGCGACAGAAGAGACATAACCACCGACTGCAGGTTTTTTGGGTTTGTTAATACCGAAGAGATACAAGGGGAAGTCCTTTTCATCTACTGGTCAACAGATCCCAATAATGGGATTTTTCGGGGTATTAGATGGGAGAGGATTGGCAGCTAACATTCTGCAAAAGTAATATCGACTTTTTCTATATTCGCGCCAGCAGAGAACAAAAAAGGTTGCCATTTATAGTTTCTTATAGTTTCATATTCTATTTGACATACACGACTTTTAGTGCTATTAAAAAGGTGAGGATTGCCATAATTGTTTTTGTTAAAAGTTTTTTTGTAGGATAAAAAGATTATGAAAAGCAAAATATTGTCTTTGTTGCGTTCAAACCGTGGTGGTTCACCGATGAAAACAGTAGTCATTATTAGTATCATTGGGGCTATCGGTTATGTGGGACTAAAAGTTGGGAAACCTTATTACGAATGGATACAAATTAAAAAGACGGTTCAAGATTTGGCGGAAGGTTGTCGTAACGAACCACTAAGCTGTGTTAGAAAAGCGCTTCCCGGAAGAATTCAAAATATTACTGGAGAGAAATTTGACAACCTTGGTGCGGAAGTTGTTGCAAAAAAAACTGATGGGGGTAAAAAAACAGTCATAATTATGGATTATAAGGTTCGTGTGATCTTTGTACCCGATAAACTTGAGCATGATTTTAAGTTTCATGTGGAAGAGAGTAATATGTAGAGAGTCAATAATGGAGCCTCCCTTTTTAGGGGGGCTTTTTCACTTTAGGGGGTTGGGACTTTTTCTATTTTCTGGGACTGGGACTTTTCTGTTTTTGGGGACTGGGTGTTTTTCTACTTTGATAGGTTGGGACTTTGGTCATTTTAGGGGTGCTGGGGTATTAAAGTAATAGCTAATGTGCTTCGGTTGTATGTAATAATGATATTAGTGTAATAATTAATGTAATAGCTAATGGCGACGATATGAAACAACTTCACTCCCTGTTAGGAAAAAATTAGTGTTATGAGGATTCTCATTTGTGGAGGAACAATCGTCAACCCCGGTGGAGAATATTGCGGTGATGGGGATTTGTTGATTGAAGGTGGGGTGGTTTCGGACTTTCTAAAACCCGGAACCACGGTGGGTGATGCAGAAGTTTACGACGCAAGTGGGATGGTGGTTTCCCCAGGATTCGTTGATGTTCACACGCACTTAAGAGAACCCGGGTATGAGTACAAGGAGACAATTGCCACGGGAACCAGATCGGCGGCGGCGGGTGGTGTCACGTCAGTTTTTTGCATGGCAAATACCAACCCTGTAAACGATAATAGACAAATCACAGAATATATTGTAAAGCGCGCAGAGGCTGATGGTGTGGTGAATGTATACCCGGTGGGGGCGATGACAAAGGGGCTTTTGGGGGAGACACTCACCGATGTGGGGGAGTTGAAGGATGCTGGTGTCATTGCCCTTTCGGATGATGGAAATGTTGTTTCCGATTCGGGGCTGATGCGAAGGGGACTTCTGGGGGCTTTAAGTTTTGGGCTTGTTGTCATCACTCATTCTGAGGATATGTCTCTTGTGGGTCGGGGTGTGATGAATGAGGGGGAGGTGTCCAGAGAGCTTGGTCTTGTTGGCAACAACAGCGCTGCTGAAGAGATAATGATAATGAGAGACGTTACGCTGGCGAGGATTACTGGGGCGAGGCTCCACGTTGCCCATGTAACTTCAGCTGGTGGTGTCGAAATTGTTCGGCGGGCAAAGGCTATGGGAATTGATGTGACAGCAGAGACCTGCCCCCACTATTTTACGCTTACAGATGTTGCCGTGAGGGGTCTTGATCCCAACACGAAAGTAAATCCGCCGATAAGAACCGAAGAAGACAGACAAAGGGTAATTAGTGGCCTAATGGATGGGACGATTGATGTGATTGCCACAGATCACGCCCCCCACAGTATAAAAGATAAGGCTGGAGAATTTTCCGAGGCGATGAGCGGCATGGTTGGACTTGAAACGCTTTTGGCTCTATCTCTCAGGCTTGTTCATGAAAAAAAGCTATCGCTTTCAGACATGATTAAAAAACTTACAGTAAATCCCGCCCGGGCTTTCGGGATAAATGCGGGAGTTATAAAAAAAGGTGAAGATGC
>JAUWME010000060.1 GCA_030613285.1 Candidatus Zymogenus sp.
TTGTGGGCAATGGCAAGTCCGCCCCGCCTGTCGTTGCCGACAAATGGCTGGGCGTTTTCGAGTGTTCCCCCGTAGGTGGAATATCTGACATGGCCGATGGCCGACTTTCCGGGGAGGTCGGCAAGGGTCTCCTCGTCAAAGATGTCAGCCACCAGCCCCCAGCTCCTGTGGACATAAAAGCGTTTGCGCTCTTTATCAAAAACCACGATGCCCGCACTCTCCTGTCCCCTGTGCTGTAGGGCATAAAGTCCAAGGTAGGAGAGGTTGCTCGCCTCCTCTTTGCCGTAGATGCCAAAGACGCCGCATTCGTCATGAAACTTATCCATAATTAAACCCGTGCTTAAGAAAAGACCCGATCAAAAATAAAACCTGTGTGCCTCACGTAATATCCGGGATCGAAAATATCGTCGATATCTTTGGCGTTCATACACCCCTTTATCTTATCATCCTTTCTGACAAGCTCGATAAACTTCCCCTCCCCTTCCCATGCCCGCTTTGCCAACCCTTGGACAATCTCGTAGGCCCCCTCTCTTGAGATACCTGTGTCGATGAGTTTTAGGAGCAACCTCTGGGAATAGATGAGCCCGCCGGTGGATTCAAGGTTTTCCATCATCCTTTCGGGAAAGACCAGCAACTTGTCGATGACGCCGGTAATTCTCCCCAGCATGAAATCCAAGAGGATGGTGGAATCCGGGGCGATAATCCGCTCTACTGAGGAGTGGCTGATGTCTCTCTCGTGCCAGAGGGGGATGTTTTCCAAAGCCGCCAGGCTGTTTGCCCGAACCAGCCTTGCAAGACCCGTCAGGTTCTCGGTCAAAATTGGATTTCTTTTGTGGGGCATTGCCGATGACCCCTTCTGTCCCGGAGCAAAATACTCCATCGCCTCCAACAGCTCGGTTCGCTGGAGATGTCTAATCTCCACCGCAAATTTTTCTATCGACGAGGCACCAATGGCAAGGGTTGTAAAAAACTGGGCGTGCCTGTCTCGCTGGACAACCTGCGTTGAGGCAGGGGCCGGCATAAGCCCCAGCTTATCCATGACCTTTTCCTCCAGCTGGGGATCGATGTTGGCAAAAGTCCCCACCACACCAGACAGTTTGCCGCAGCTTATAATCTCTTTTGCATCAACCATCCGCTTTCTGTTTCGTCTCATCTCGTCAAACCAGATAGCGAGCTTGTGGCCAAATGTAATTGGCTCTGCATGGATGCCGTGGGAGCGTCCAATTGTTATGGTATCTTTAAACTCCAAGGCCCTCCTCTTTAGTACTTCGAGGAGCTTGTCAATATCGGCGATTAGTATTTCCGAGGCCTCTTTTAGGAGTAGGGCCAAGGATGTATCCAGGATGTCAGACGATGTGAGGCCCATGTGAATAAAGCGGGACGACGGGCCGACATATTCTGCCACATTGGTGAGAAATGCAATTACGTCGTGCTTTGTGACGGCCTCAATTTTATCAATCCCCTCGATGTCAAACGCGGCCTTCTCTTTGATAATCTTGAGGTCTTCTTTCGGGATTTTTCCCATCTCGGTCAGGGCTTCGCACGCTGCAATTTCGATTTGAAGCCAGGTCTCAAATTTTTTCTTCGGCTCCCAGATGTCTCTCATCTTGGGACGGCTGTAACGTTCAATCATTGTTTTTTAATATGGTAAAAATAATATTTAAAGAGAAAGGTATTATACGTTATTTCACAGTCTATTTCCACAACAAACTGATTATTTAAGATATTTATTTTGGAGTATTTTAGAGGTTTATTTGATACATTTTTGAGTGAAGTTATTTAAGTAAAAACCAGGGTTTTTAATATGGCGGATTTGTGATATAGTAATTAAGATGAAAGACCGTTTTATTAAAAAGGTAGCCGATACTCTCGACTTGTATCAGATGGTCGAACCTGCAGACCACATCGTGTGTGCGGTGTCGGGGGGGGCGGATTCCACAGCGCTCCTTTACGCCCTCTTTACGCTCAAGGACAAATACGGTTTTACACTCTCGGTGGCCCACGTAAACCATAACCTCCGGGGCGAAGAATCAAAGAGGGATGCCAAGCACACCCAGAGTCTTGCCAGCAACCTTAATCTAAAATTTCACCTGAAGGACTTAGATGTGAGAGCCTACGCTGACGAGAGGGGCTTGAGCATTCAGTTGGCAGGACGGGAGGTGAGAGATGATTTTTTTAATGAACTTATTGAAAAATCCGGGGCCACAAAGATAGCCACGGGACACACCGCCACCGACAATGGCGAGACCCACCTGATGCGCCTTATCGTTGGCGCCGGGCTGGAGGGGCTTTCCGGCATCCCCCCAATTAGGTTTCCATACATCAGGCCCCTGATTGCCGTTACGAGGGGGGAGGTTGAGGAATATCTTGAGGAAATAGGAATCGACCATATCACCGACTCTTCAAACCTTGAAACCAAATACTTGAGAAATCTCATTAGAAACGAGATAATCCCAAAATTGAAGGAGATAAACCCAGAAGTCGAGGCGAACCTTGCGGCCGCCGTCCTTGAATATCGCAACCTCTTTGAGATTGTAAAATCGAAGGTCGAGATCTTCATGGAGGAAAACCTCAAGGACAATTGCCTCTCGACAAGTTCTTTGAACAATCTCCCCAAGGAGCTTAGAGGTGAGGCAGTAAAGATGGTGATCTTTAGCTCCGCCGGAGATATTACACCCCCCCTTCGTCTCACAAAAAGCCACATCACTGCCGTCCTTGAAATAGCCCAAGGACCATCATCGGGAGAGAAGTCGGTCAATCTGCCGTATGGGTTAATCGCAAGGCGAAACTACGACAGGCTCTGCATTATTAAAGATGGGAATAGCGCCAAAAAAATAGATACAATCTATCCCGTACCGTTCCCCGGAACCGTAGAGATTGCCCCCCTCAACATCGTAATTAGTACAAGTTTTGACGACAACGCCGAAGGAACCTCGAACGTTGGGGGAGACTCCGCCGTTTTTGACATTGACAAGTTGAAGAGTCCCCTGACGCTGAGAACGAGGAGGGACGGTGATCGGTTTTACCCGGCTGTGGGAAGGGGTTCAAAAAAGTTGAAGGATTATTTCATCGATAAAAAGCTCCCCAGAAGCCAGCGGGACACCGTTCCCATCCTCATCTCGAATGGTGAGATTATCTGGGTTGTCGGGCACAGGGCGGATGGGCGATTTGTCGCAAACAAAGACACAAATAATCGGCTGGTGGTGAGTTTCTCTCATTTGGGATAGGGATTATTTGGGGATTATTTGATATTTGAAATGTCTTCTAAAACATCGTCTCCTACTATGCTTTCATCCGAACGTCCAAAAATTAGCAAAACACCAGACACTAAAAGGAGGATGGGATGAGCAAACCTAAAAAAAATATAATAATTGTAACCCCAACCACTCGTCATTCCAGAGGTCATAGATAAAAGAAAGTAGAACCCCAGGAGAAACAGGCCCATCTCTTTTTTTACGCTACCTCTCTCCATAAAACCAACCATAAGCACCATGCCAACACCAAAAGAGAAGGCATTACTAAAGAGTCTTTGCATCGAAGGTATGACAAGAAATAAACCATCGGCAATGAGCCAAAGGCCCAATCCGAAAAGACCTTTTATCAGAATACTACTCTTAAATTTTCTCCCGAACTTGACAAGAACAATAACACCGATAGCAACGCTGAAGATAGCCAAGGATATCCTTAAATATGTATTATAACTATTGGCCAATAAAAACAATGCTCTATCGATACAAAAAATCCCCAGGGCGATAAACACCCCCCTTTCGGTGTACGTCTCTGGCGACAATAATTTTGTAAATGTTTTTTTAATATCCATCAATAATATTGAGCTCTGAAGTTCAAAGGATAGAGCAATTTTCCGGGCCGGCAACTGCCGACCCGGATTGCCTGATTTTTTAGAAAAGCGAGGCTATTTGTTTAACGCTCAATCAAGATAAAGATTCCCGCCACAATCGCCAAGATCGGTGCCACCATTGCTCCGGCCGCAATACCAGCCACAGTGGAAAGCCCGGTGAGTATCAGAAAAATCCCCAGGAGGAGCTTCCCGATATTTTTGGTTATCTTGCCCCAGTTTAGCGCAATCAGGATCAAGACACCAGCGGCAATTGCCAGTACCGTCATAATTATCCCAACTCCAGAAAAGGAAACACCGAGAAGTGGTAAAAGCCCACTGAGGATTAACCAGATTCCCAACAGGAGCATCCCTATCTCTCCGAGCCCCTTCACCCTGCCCAGGGCAATTATTATCACAACACCAGTTACGATTGAGAATATCTGCAGCGCCAAACCCAACCCTGTGATTTTCGCAGCAACCAAAGAGAGTGCTCCAAAGACGATAAGCAAAATACCCAATAAAAGCATCCCTGTTTTCTTACTCTTAGCCATGTTTTTCCTCCTTATTAATGGCCAACAAAATCTAATCGCTAAATCCTATTACTATTCAATGTAGGAAATCGTTGCGTTGGGAATCACCCCCACCTTTGTCCCCGACCCGAAAGACTTTTTGAGATGCAAAAGGGCATCATCCCAGCTTTTCGTCCAAGTTATCAATTCGGGATTTCCTACCCAATCGGCAAAGTTTTTATCCAGATACGGCGCAACTACTACCACATCGAGGTTCTCACCAATCACACTTATGGGATAGTGCTTTCCCCCATAGTCCCTGCCAAAGCTCCTCTGAAAATAGTGGGGAATCTGCCCCTCCGGGGCGTTGGCTATCACCACCACCGTCCCCGATGATCCCCTGTGGGCCAACTCACCCAGACGAAGGGCGATAAACATCTCGTTTGCCTTGGCGTAGGCGTTGGCTATTATGATGTCGCAATTTTCAGGAGGGGGATCAAGGGCATAGACCGACTTGGCAAGCTTTACCGCCTCGGTATGCTCTGCAATAAATTCCCCGGCAAAGAGCGCTGTGGTCTCTCCCAACCCGTTGACAACAACATCCACCTTATAATCGAGCCCGGCCATCTTTGCCGCCTCCTCTATTTCAAATCGCATAACGTTGTCGTCAAAATTTCCAAGCCCCGTAGTATCAGGCGCCGTGTCGTAAACTTCCATGTGGTAGTGGGCGGCGCTTTTGATGTGGGAAACACCGGGCATCAATATCTTCCCACCGCCGGAAAACCCAACGCTGGCATGGGCGGTCACACAACCTATCCCCACCTTGACATCCGCCCCCATCACCTCCCTGTTGACCATGAGCTTCGTTCCCCTCTTGGTCTCCCCAACATAATCGCAGTTTTCATAAGGGTTGTGATTAAAGATACGGAATCTCTCCACGATTTCAACGCCCAGCTTCTTTCTGAATTCGTGGTTTGTATGGGCGCCGTGGTTTCCGAGGGCACAGACAAAGGTAATGTCCTCTTCGTCAATCCCCCCCGAAATCAACTCCTTTATCACAAGGGGGGCAATTTCATATACCCTTGTGGGACGTGTGATGTCGTCAAAGATGATAACAGCGCTCCTTTTGCCCTTGGCAATTTCTTTTAATCTCCCCGAACCAATAGGCTTTTTGAGACATTCATCCATCTCTGAAATCGACATGGGCCTATCTGTAGCGCCCCGCATGGGAGAAAGCGCAACATCCCAGTCTGTGGGAAGCTCAATTTCAATGGCGCCACCACCGTACCAAATAAGCTCTGGAAGTTCTATTTTCATCCACTGTTCCTTCGAGATACTATTAAGACATGATCAATACTTTATTTCTTTTTAAGTTCAAAGAGACAGGTCTCATCACCTACGGCTTTGCACTTGACCTCCTCGGCAATATACTCCCCCTTGCCGTACGACCAGTCACTGAGGAACTGTATCGTACCTGTATATTGTGAGCAGTACGGCTTCGTGCTCTCAATCCCCTCGCAGGCAGTACAGTCAAAGTTATCAAAGGCACTGGTTCCATTTGCTATCTTAACAAGCCTGCCCCGATTTATCGCCGAGGTGAGAAATTCGAGACACCTGTCAAATTTCTCATCCGGGGGTAGCTCTTTGATGGAATCAAGTACTTTGAATTTCACGATGGTAATCTCGGCACTACGAAAACCAATTTGTCTAAAGACCCCCTGGATGCCAACCTTTCCAATAAGTTTCGCCGCCTCCTGATAGATACTAAGCTGTTCTCGGTTTGTAAACTCCTTGTCCCAGGTGTAGTCCGGGGGTGATTCGATAGCTCTATGAAGCCCCGCATTTCTCATGATGATGTTTCGTGCGTTTTTGCCCAGAATCTCCTCAAGAGAATCGTAGGCAGCTCGTATCGATATATTCGTAACCGTCTTTTCCTCTTCACCCATCATCTTATCCCCCCAAAAAATTCCGGTAAAATATATTGAATTTAATCTCCCTATTTTTTCTTATACACCTCATCGGGGTCAAAAACCGGCTCTCCCTCTTTCACCAGCTGGCCGTCACTTACCCTTCGGTAAAAACAGGAGCGATACCCTGTATGGCACGCAGCACCCCCCACCTGCTCAACCTTAATTAGCACCGTATCATCGTCGCAGTCAACATAGATGTCCTTAATCTTCTGGACGTGGCCCGACGTCTCCCCCTTTTTCCACAGTTTATTTCTCGAACGGCTGAAATAAACAACCTCCCCCTCATTTAGTGTCCTCTCCCACGACTCTGGGCTTAAAAACCCAAGCATCAACACCTCACCGGTCTTATAATCTTGAACCACGGCCGGCACAAGTCCGCCTAACTTTTCAAAATCCAACTTAATCACAAAAAACCCCAGAAAGTATTACTATTACCACTCACCCCTTTTTATCATCTAAAGTCAGAAAATTCAAGAGTTTTTTTGTCTCTTTCAAAGTCAACAGGGACTGAAAAATATTAGTTGAAATATATTTTGACAAGATAGCGTCATTGATATAGAATCCTATATCAATGACAAATCCCGTTAATCCCATTAGTCACTTTTGAGGCAAAGGCGTAAATGTTGAGAAACTCTGAACCCGTAGGCGTAAATGGAAATTTCCCAGACGAGTATGAGGAGAGGAAGAAGTTCTACAAAAACTCCCTCGATCTTTTTCTGTTGATGATCAAACAAGAGCCAAAAAACCCACCCGCTTGGGGACACATTGGGCTTCTTCTCTACGAGCTGGGACGTTTTGACGAGAGCCTTGAATACTTTGCAAAGATCAACGACACTGAACCGGACAACGCCGTGGCCCTTGACGCCAGGGGTTTTGTGGAGATGGAGCGGGGAGATTTTGCAGCCGCAGCCTCCCACTTTAAAAAGGTCATCCAGCTAAGTCCAAAACGGAGCGACGTGGCCTCAGACTTGGCGCTCTGCCTTTACCATCTAAAGCGATTTGATGATTTGAAGGCAATCCTTGAAAAATCGGTGGGAAAAAAAATGGGAGTGAAGGAACACTATCTTTTGGGAAAGACCGCAGATGCCGAGGGTGAAGAATCGGCCGACCACTACAGAAGATCCCTCGAACTCTACCAACCCCCGTCAGGCCCGGTTCGGGAGGCACAGTACGCCACCCTAAACGCCATGAGAGGCGTTGCTTACTCGTTGTTGAAGGACAAACCACCCCAAGAATCTAAAATACCTATTGGGGCAATTGATACAATGGGGGCTTTTCTGGAGGCGACGAGGCGAGCCAGCTTTACTGACCCTGACAGGATGATCCTTTCGGCTTTTGATTTGACCTTTAAGACGAGGGGTGATTTTATTAAGGAGATAAAAGATTATATTGGCAAGCTCCATGATTTAGAATAATAACATAATGGGATACTGGCAATCGGCCAACCCTCACACTGCCTTGAGGTCACGGATATTGAGCTCTGTACTGCTATTTCCCCCCCATTTGTTCTCACGCAAATTGAAGGCGACATCCACAACATCCATCCCCGAAGATGCCATCTCCCCCTTCCCAAAGGCAATGGCGTTCCATCTGTGGTTATTGTCCTTGAAGGTCAATTTTAGATGATTTTTTCCCACGAGCCTCATCTCGTTGATAACAAGCCCCTTGGCAAGAAAAACCGGCTCTGGATTTGTGGAGCCGAAAGGTGAAAGGAGCTTCGTCTCGCGCATAAGGTTATACTTCTTGATGTCGGATAACGTTATCTCAGCATCTATTTTTAGGGTTGGGATAAAGTGATCCTCTGTGGTCATATCGGTTACAACCTCTTCAAATCTTTCTGTAAATTCGTCGATTTTATCCGCTTCAATTACCAGCCCCGCAGCATATTTGTGCCCCCCAAATTCGATGAGTAGGACCTCAAGTTTTGATATTCCATTGTAGATATGGAATCCCGAAATACTTCTGGCAGAACCTTTTCCCATACCGTCCATGTCGTTCATAAGAGATATCATAATGGTGGGGCGATAGTAACGATCTATGAGACGAGAAGCGACTATCCCCACAACTCCTGGGTGCCATTTGTCCGAGGCAAGCACGATGGAGCGACGATTTGTGATGAATCCATCCCTCTCGACAATCTCAATTGCGTCTTTTAAGGCCTCCGCCTCCAGAGATTGTCTTTGCTTGTTTTCTATCTCGATTGCCAAGGCAATATCGTGGGCTTGGGCGGGGTCGTCAGTGGTTAATAACCTTACGCTCTCTGTTGCTCTTCCGACCCGTCCAGAAGCATTCAGTCTTGGAGCAAGTCGAAAGCTGACCGCTCCTACACTGATGTTATCGGTTTTTACACCTGTAACATTTCTTAGTGCAACGATACCCGGACGGTAGTCCTCCTTTAGCTCATCAAGTCCGAACTTGACAAATAATCGGTTCTCGCCTGTCAGAGGGACGATGTCGGCGATGGTGCCCAATGCCACAAGGTCGAGGTATCTTTTGAGGTTAGGGAGTTTATCGACAAAAAGTCCCCTCTCTCTAAGTTCCATTCTTAGCGCAATGAGGAAATTGTATGCGATCCCGACACCGGCAATGTTTTTTGATGGGAAGGGGCAGTCGGCCCTCTTTGGATTTACAATTGCCCCCGCATCCGGCACAACCTCCGGCACCTCGTGATGATCCGTAATAATTACTTCAATCCCCAACGAGTTTGCAAGGGCCACCTCGTCAACATTTGAGATGCCGCAATCAACGGTGATGATAACATCTCCACCCTGCTCCTTTATGTGGCGTACACTCTGAGCCCTCA
>JAUWME010000304.1 GCA_030613285.1 Candidatus Zymogenus sp.
CAACTACTATCTAATTGTCTCATTTACTCATTGCATTATCCCAAACGTAGGTGTACCCCCCCGTGGTTGCCCTAAAATGTGTTGGATGGTTTATTTTCAAATTCTCCTTTCTCTTGACATTTAAGCCGTCAAGGAGTATAATACTTTTTTCAAAAACAGGTCACACAAAAGAGTATCAAAATGTCAAAAAAATTTCACGTAGCCCTCTGTCTCCACTTTCACCAACCCCACTTCCAGCTCCAGACCGTCAGGGACGAAGTCTTTGGCAACTGCTACTACCCCATGATGGAAATGCTCGAAAACTTAAAGGGAGACATGGGTAAATTAGAGTTGAACTTTCATATATCCGGCCCCCTCATCAACTACGCCTCACGCAGCGAGATGGACTTTCTTGACCGCATGAAGGCCCAGGTGGAGGCCGGCAGGGTAAAAATCGTCGGGGGATTGATAGATGAATCCTTTCCCCAGCTTTCGTCCAGAATGGATGACACCCACTTTCAGATGGTGCGGTACGGCATCGCCACAGAGAGGTTCTTTGGCGTTCCGGCAAGCGAGTGGGATGGCTTTCACATTGTGGAAAGGGAGTTAGGCGAAATCCTCCTATATCAACTCAATACGGCCATGGAAGATTTGGGCGCTGTGCCAATCTATTATCTCGATGTGGAAACCTTCTTCACGTCTGACATCGCCGCTTCTGTAGAAGAAGGAAACCTAAGCTTTAAACATTTTGGGGTGGTTGACCCTGCCCTAAAATCCACAATGCCGTACTTTACCAAAGATGCCCTTTTCACAATATATCGGGATGAGATTCTCGGAAAACCATACTTTGTGGCCCCCATCCACAGCGAAATGCGATATTTCCTGTTGAAAAGACGCCCCATCTTCGGCAACGATCCCACCTTTACACCAAATGAATATCTTGAAATAATTCGAGAGAAGGCAAATGTTGCGGCGGATCTGATAAAAAGAAAGTCCAACAAAGACACGCCACCCCTTGTTTTCATCTTCAACGATGCCGAACTCTTTGGCCAGTGGAGCCGCGATCCCGTTGCCGATCGAGAATGGATGGAGGAATTCTTCAGGGTTGTAATTGAATCTGAGGACGCATCTTTTACAACGCTAAAAGGATACTATGACAAATACGGGTATAACGACACGTACCCGATGAAGACCAGCACAAGCTATCAGGAGTTTGAATGCTGGACGATGAAGCGGGGTATTCGAGGAGTAACCTTTGGGGACCCAAAACTGAGAAGGGTTATCTCTTGCTTAAGGGGTCTGGAAAAAGCCCAGGAGAAAGTAGAAAAGGTTGTGCTGGAAAGGGTAACAAGCGAGCTGGAGGGAAAGAGCACCCACATCCTGATGTCCGAAATTGCGCCCAGGGTGCTTTCTTCCAGAGACAGGTACGATTTCATAAGAATATTTATGGCCGAATATTACGATGACGACATCCTCAAGGCCTACGACCTTATCCACACCATAAGAAACATCGCATATCAGGAAGACCCCCGCTGGGCATCTCGACATCCGAACTTTGGCTCCTGTACCTATTACGACCTTACGGGACTTGCCTACATTGCTGTTGCCAACAGGCTTGCAGATTATCTCTTCGCCGAGATTACCGAAACATGGGAGCTTTTTCCTCAGACGACGATGGAAATTGTGGACTGGGACTACGATGGAAACGACGAGGTGGTCGTAAACACCGACCAACAGTTTCTTGTAATCTCAAAGGTTGCAGGAACCGTCATCCACCACCAGATACATTCACCCTACTTTAAGGGGATGGATTTTAAAAAGATTCTGGACGTAGCCGAGACCTTTGTAACCGAGATGCCGATGTTTCCTGCCACGGGTTTTTACAGCCAATGTCTGCTCCACACGGAACCTGACAGCGAATTGAGTGTTTTCCTTGAGGAGGACTCCCGCGTAGAATACTGCCGCGATGCCTATCGGGCAAATTTTGTTACCAGAAACAACTCTGGCGGGATTTCTGTGGTTGCGTCTTTCGATTACGAAATTTTCGACCTTAAAGAGTATTCGGTGGATGGAGACAAACTCACTATCACCATGGCGGCCAACCAAGACATTGTCTTTGACGACGGAAGGAAGCTTCCCGTCTCTCTTGAGAAAACATTTACCGTATTAGACCACTCATTTCAGGCAAAATTCAGTGTAACAAAACTCAAAGATGAGAACGACCCAATTTGGGACAAGGTGCTCTTCGTGCCGGAGCTCGTAAACTCTGTCACTCCAGCGGACGACATTGACGGAAAGCTCGAATCTTTCATTAAAATTACTAAAAATGAGGCAGATAAAAAGATAGGTCTCCACTATCAAGTCACTGATTTTCCAAAAAACGGCGGCTTTACCCAAAAGAATATCACAGAGACCATATTTTTGCCTCTGGAACTTAAGTACGCCCTAACTGTAAAGACCCCCCGCTACGGCAGTTTTTACGACACCCACATTTACCGCTTTTTGGATGGGACTTCAGAACTGATGGAAGACATGGAGATATCCCCCGCAGTTCATCAGTTCTATAAAGGCTTCGTCTTTGAAGACCACTCCCGACTGGGCTACCACCAATCCGGTGTAAAAATATCTCCCATATTCAGACTCTCAACTTCTGCGACCACAGAATTTACAATCCATCTTACAAGAGAGATTGTCGAGATCGGTTCCAGCCCGGACCTTGAGGGAGAAAGAATTTCTCTCATCAGCTACGACGGGAGGTGAACTTGAAAAGCTCCGAATCTAACAATAAAGCGCACGTGGCCTTTCTCT
The DNA here is from genome assembly GCA_030613285.1 of Candidatus Zymogenus sp. Classification (GTDB taxonomy): domain Bacteria; phylum Desulfobacterota; class Zymogenia; order Zymogenales; family Zymogenaceae; genus Zymogenus. The sequence continues at coordinate 2,788 of JAUWME010000304.1, forward strand.
GGCATATGCATCAACCATCGTACAAAGACCCCAACACGGGCGACTTCATGCTCCCCTTTGTAAGACTTCACTCTGCAAAGGGGTACTACGATATGGTCAAGCTGGCACTTGAATATCCCGAAATGAGGATGAATGTAAATCTCGTCCCTTCATTGATCTCCCAGATTTCTGACTACGCCGAAGATAGAGCAAGAGACATTTACCTCGAACTGACCATCAAGCCACCGGCCGACTTGACGCTTTCAGAAAAAGTGTTTATCATCAGAAATTTCTTCATGAACCGCTGGGAAACCCATGTATATCCATACCACCGCTATCGGGAGCTTCTAATAATCCGGGGGACCAACCCCGATAGTGAGTCGCCAAAAGTCCTTGCCTCTCGGTTTTCCACCCGGGACATCAGAGACATCCAGGCCCTCTTTAACCTCACGTGGTGCGGTTATTTTATGAGAAGGCAATTTGTTGGGATCGCCGAACTTCTTAAAAAGGGGAGGGATTACACCGAAGAGGACAAGGCAATAATTGTCAAGCTCCAGATAGACGTCATGAAAAGCCTGCTCCCTCTTTACAAGCAGGCCTCCGACGAGGGGATCGTGGAGCTTTCCACAAGCCCCTTCTACCACCCAATCCTCCCACTACTAATTGACACAAATTCGGCAAAGAGGGCGATGCCCAACGTCTCCCTTCCGGGACGCTTCTCAAGTCTCGAAGATGCAGAAAATCAAATAGACCTTGGCCTCCAATATTTCGAGGAAAAAACGGGTATAAGGCCAAAAGGTATGTGGCCATCGGAAGGCTCTGTCTCTCCAGAGGTCATACCTCTTCTCGATTCTTCCGACATAGAGTGGACGGCCACCGATCAGGACATCCTTTTTAACTCCCACATTGAGGGGGACACCAACCCGGATATCTATTCACCCTACACCGCTGTCTTTGAAGAAAGCTCAGTAAATATCGTCTTTCGTGACAGGGTATTGTCTGACCTGATTGGTTTTTCCTACGCCCAGAATGATCCAAAAAAGGCGGTCGCCGATTTTATGAAACAGATAAATAAAATAGCGAGCGACAGGGCCGGAAAACCCACCCTCATCACCGTTATCCTCGACGGCGAAAACCCATGGGAAGGTTACAAGGACGGCGGTGAGGAGTTTTTGCGGGGGGTTTATGAGGCTCTCTCAAAAGGGAATACATCAAAAAAAGCAATTTCAAAAAAAATAGGAGCAGCAACGATAGGGGGATACCTT
>JAUWME010000507.1 GCA_030613285.1 Candidatus Zymogenus sp.
CCTTGAAATATCTAATATTAAAGGTAAGTAGTACCTTTAGTGATAAAAACAAATCTAAATCAAATTCAAATCTAATTGACAACATATAGGAAACGTGATACTATTACAAGGTTAAACTTAGGAAAATAACTATGAGTAGTATCAATAAAAAAGGGAATCTAATGAATCAATCGGCAAAGAATATATCTCTCTGGCTTGTGATAATCCTTGTGATAATCCTCGCAGTATCCCTCTTGCAGAAAGAGGATGAAAACAAACCAAAGGAGCTTAGTTATAGTGCGTTTTTAGAAATGGTTCAACATCCCAACAAGACCATGAAGATTGATAAGGTCAAAATTCAAGGTCCTGTGATTACAGGCGAGGATGCCAAGGGAAACAAATATAAAACCTTCATGCCGGAACATCCGACACTTGTGGATAAACTGCTGAAGAGCGGTGTGGAAATTGTGTCTGAAAAGGTGAAAATTCCGTGGTACCAAACTGGAATTGCACAGATTATGATTCTGGTTTTATTGATGGTGCTTTTCTGGGTGTTTTTTATGAGGCAGATGCAGTCGGGGGGGCCGGGAAAGGCGATGTCGTTTGGCAAGAGCAAGGCAAAGATGTTGGATGAATCGACGAAGAAGGTGACATTTGCCGATGTGGCCGGTGTGGATGAGGCCCAGGAGGAGTTGGGGGAGATAGTCGATTTTCTAAAAGACCCCAGAAAATTCACGCGTCTTGGCGGGAGAATTCCCAAAGGGGTACTCTTGCTGGGGGCGCCCGGCACCGGCAAGACACTTCTTGCCAGGGCAATTGCGGGAGAAGCGGGCGTGCCATTCTTTACTATCTCCGGCTCCGATTTTGTGGAGATGTTTGTGGGGGTTGGAGCATCGAGGGTCAGGGACCTTTTCGGGCAGGCGAAAGCGAAGGCTCCATGTATAATATTTATCGATGAGATTGATGCGGTTGGGAGACACCGGGGCGCAGGTCTGGGTGGCGGTCACGATGAGCGGGAACAGACCTTAAATCAGCTTTTGGTGGAAATGGACGGATTTGAGGATAACGAGGGGGTAATCTTGATTGCGGCAACAAATCGCCCCGATGTCCTCGACCCGGCTCTTCTTCGACCGGGCAGGTTTGACAGGCAGATCTATGTCCACTCACCCGACTTTGTAGGCAGGGAGAAGATACTTAATGTCCACACAAGAAAAGTCCCCTTGGCCGATGATGTGGACCTCACGGTAATTTCTAAGGGAACTCCCGGATTTTCCGGGGCTGATCTGGAAAATCTTGTCAACGAAGCGGCATTGATCGCCGCAAGGCTCGAAAAAACTAATGTCGAAATGGAAGATTTTGAACACGCCAAAGATAAGCTCCTGATGGGAGCGGAGAGAAAGTCGCTGATAATCAACGATGAAGAGAAGAAACTTACAGCCTATCATGAATCGGGCCACACTTTGGTGGCCAAATCTCTCCCCGGTGCCGACCCCATTCACAAGGTTACCATCATCCCCAGGGGAAGAGCCCTTGGCGTTACTCAGCAACTGCCCATAGACGATCGGCACAGCTACAAAAAGGACTTCCTGCTAAACAGAATTAAGATCCTGCTGGGTGGGAGGATTGCAGAAGAGCTTGTTCTTAATGATATATCCACAGGCGCCGGCCACGATCTTGAGGTTTCTACCGATCTCGCAAGGAAGATGGTCACCAATTGGGGGATGAGCGAAAAGATCGGCCCCTTAACTTTTGGAAAACGAGAGGAGATGGTTTTTCTCGGAAAGGAGATATCCCAACATAAGGACTACAGCGAAAAGACTGCCCAGGAGATAGACGATGAGGTAAAGGCGATTGTAAAAGATTGTTACACCAAGACGAAGAAGATACTTCATAAGAATATCGAAAAGCTTCATATCCTCGCCAAGGAATTGTTGGAAAAAGAAGTGCTGACCGGAGACGAGATCGACGAAATCTTTAAAAAGAATAATCTTGTTGGGGCAAAGGCTGATACGACGACTATCGACTCATACCCC
>JAUWME010000003.1 GCA_030613285.1 Candidatus Zymogenus sp.
ATAAGGCCTAATCTTGTTAACTGACTCTTTTTAACCACCGACATGGTCGGGTCGACGCATGCGTCGCCCCTACGGAATGTCAATGTATCGCCCCTGCGTAATACCAATGCGTCGCCCCTACGTAACACTGATGTGTCGCCCCATCCGTTGCCAACGCATGGCCCTAAACAGAAATCTCTTGGTGCAATCATTGGATCATTCAAATCCGCTGTAACCAATCGTATCAACAAAATGCGCAATTCACTCGGATGCAAATTATGGCAACGCAATTATTATGATCACATTATCCGCAACGAAAAAGAATTGAATCGCATTCGGGAATACATTTTTCACAACCCATTAAAATGGGAATGGGACAGGAAAAACCCGAATGTACAACGTCATATAAATCAATCTGGGTAGGCCCTCGTGCCTGCCATAATGATTGATGCAGTGTAACCACTTTGTTGTCATACCGGAACATTTCCTAAATGTCATGTTGGGCGAATATATAATAATGCCGGGTTAAATAGAAACGTAGGGAGCAAAAGCGATTTGTCTTATCTTTCTGGATTATTTTTTCTCATTTTGGGTTTTTTTCTTTGGTTCGTCTTCATTACTTCTATCCTACTTTTGATATGCTATGATCTACTCAGGGAGGCCTACGTCAAATCTTTTCGGCCCGATATTGTCAAACGGGAAGAGCAGGAACTGCACGAGGCATATACTCTCAATGAAATCTATTATATATTAGAGGATCTTTCAGATGCCAACCGCCCCTTGAAGCGAGAAGAACTTCTTTTTGTGATGGAGCGATTTTCCGAAACCGACTAAGAAGAGATCGAGTTAAATACCGAAGAGTGCCTCGATCGTGCCCTAAAGATGGGGTTTATTGTGCTTTCTGGTCAATACCTTGAGGTTACAGACAAGGGGCGAAAATATATCGAGTCTTACAGGATGAGGAAATAGGGTTGCTATTGTATGTTGGGTTATTGCCTCGACTTTATTTGGACTATGTTGGCCGCTTTTAGCACTAACTTCTTAAACAGTTTGGGGAGTAATAAAATGTCTGATAATATCAAAAACAATGGCAATAGTAACGTTAGAAGAAATGTAGAAGTCAAAATACCGTATGGAAAACTCGTATGGTTGTTTCTGAAAAACCATATCCGATACCCACGGCTAAAAAAGAAACTTATGGCCTTTTCGGAGCCGAACCTTACCTTCGGCCTCACCGATCATCCCCTGGACATAAATAGCGCCCCTTCATTCGATATCTTCAGCGCGCCAAAAAAACTCATAGCAAGAAAACCCTTATCTGTCCTTAAGGTCAAATTCAGGGAGCGTAGGGGAAACTCCTTTATCTTTGACGCCTTTTGTTACAACATATTTAACAGAGACATTGCCATCTGGCACATCGATTATGACACCAGCCCGAAAGCCAAAAAGAAGCTATTTACCCTGAGGCTCGATATCTTAAACCCCAAGACCTACCGATTAAGGCTGGCGTCGGGTGAAGATGTCCCGAAGCACTCAACACCGATGGTAGTTGGCGACCTGACAGATAAAGGCTTTGAAGCTCATTTTGAAGAGGATTCCGAAAGATACAAGATATCGACGGGGGCCATCGCCCTGAGCGTCTTTAGAGAAGATTTCAGAATCGAGGTCAGGGATAAGAAGGGAAACCTTGTGACCCAAACGGGGGGGAGGAGCAATAACGAATTTCCCACCGCCAACGACGCTTTCCCTCTGGGGTTTATCAAAAACAGGAAACCAAAGGGGACGTACGCTGTTGAAAACTTCGACCTCTTTCCTATGGAAAGTATCTTCGGCTTCGGGGAGAGGTTCGGCTCCCTAAACTGTGTAGGACAGGACATCTCAATCTGGAACATTGACGCCCAGGGGAACTCGGCACCAAGGAGTTACAAAAATATCCCGTTTTTCATAAGCTCCAGGGGCTACGGGGTCTTCTTCAACGACTATTGCCCCATGACCTTTCGGGTAGGTACAAAAGAGCTGACAAAGATTCAAGTAGCAATAGAGTCAGTGAGGGAACCATTAATCGACTACTATCTCTTTTACGGGCCGACGCCGAAGGGTGTTCTCGGACAATATACGGCCCTTACCGGCAGGGCAAAGATGCCGCCCCGCTGGTCTTTTGGTACGTGGATGTCAAGGCTCAGCTACGCCAGCGAGGAGGAAGTCATCGGTGTGGCAAAGAGACTCCGAAAGGAAAAGATCCCCGCAGATGTCATCAATATCGACACGCACTGGTCCACCATAGATTGGGCCTGCGATTGGAAGTTTGACAAAGAACGATTCAAAGACCCTGAGGGGATGTTTAGAAAGTGTAAGGAGCTTGGATTTAAAATATGCCTCTGGCAAATCCCATATGTGATGAGCGGCCTCAAAGCCCAAAGTGAGGGGAAGAAAAAACGGGCCTTCGCTAAAGACCGTGGCCCATTCGTCTTTTACATCTTCGGGGAGGCAAAGACCATCGATTTTTCCAGAGACGAGGGAATCAGTTGGTACAAGGAGAAGCTAAAGGGGTTATTCGAGTTGGGGGCCAAAGCAATCAAGGTGGATTTTGGTGAGCAGATTGAGCCGCACCAGGAGTTTTCAAAATATACCGGCCGAGAGATGCACAACCTCTACCCCCTCCTTTATAACAAGGCAGCGTTTGAGGCCACCGAAGATTTCTTAGGGGAGGGAAACGCAGTTATCTGGGCAAGGAGCGCCTACGCTGGCTCCCAGCGTTATCCCCTCCACTGGTCGGGGGACAACTCCTCCAATTTTTCCAATATGTTTTCCTCCACAAGAGGTGGACTTTCCCTGGGACTTTCGGGGTTTTCGTTTTGGAGCCAGGACGTTGGGGGCTTTGTGGGTATCCCCGACGACAAGCTCTATGTCCGCTGGACGGCGTTATCGATTTTTCAATCCCACATCCGCTTTCACGGCTGCCCGCCAAAATTTCGGGAGCCGTGGAACTACTCAAAAGAGGCCCAGTTAGCCGTGAGAAAACTTCTCGGATTTCGTTATCAATTAATCCCCTACCTCTTCAGTGAATCCACAAAGGCAACAACAGCGGGGCTTCCCGTGATGCGCCCCCTATTCCTCGAATTTCCTGACGACCCGACCTGCCTTAATATTGAAGATCAGTTCCTATCGGGAGAAAACCTCCTTGTGGCGCCGATATTTACAGACGATGACTCAAGGGTGGTTTATCTACCCCTTGGGAGATGGTACGACTATTGGACGGGAAAACCTGTCGAAGGCCCAGGGTGGATTAACGTAAAGTGTAAAAATGATAGGATACCCCTTTTCGTTCGGGCGGGATGTTTTCTCCCCCTGGGAGAAGTTACCCAGTATATTGATGAAGACAATAGCGCCCCCCCAAAGAAATTTACACTAATCCCCTCCCCCGATGCCGATGGAAGGATTGAGTATAATCTCAAGGACGAGCTGGGCGAGATCAAGTTTACCGGAGTACTTGACAAAAAGAATTTAAGCGTCACTGTGTCCTCAAAACTTAGAGACCTTGATGACACTGATATAAAGGTAAAACTTCCCAAGGGAAGGGGTTTGACGGTATCATTGTTCAGATTGATAAACAAATTTGACGGTTTACCATTTAGATGTAGTTCATCATCATTTTCAATTTTTAATATAACATCTTAAACATTGTAAGACAATAAACTCTGGGAAGAGAAGGCGATGGAAAAGAGAGAGAAATAAACACCCGCTTTCACCATCTGGTTGGATTTCTCCGAAATTATGAAGAGACTCATTGAGATAAAGTCGTGATAACATCAAGTAATATCAAGTTGCAAATCAATCAACTTGGGACAAATTAATTCATCTGGCCAAAGTAATCAACGGTGCTATTTAGTTGAGAACTCGACTTCCTTATGCCCAACCAACTTCAATGTCAGGGGGCAACTTAATTACGAGACATTAGATTCGGGAAGGTTGTTACTTTTTTCGACTTTCTTATACCCAACCAACTTTTACATCAACGGTACCATTTATTTAGGAGACTGATATTTCGGGGAGGTTGTTGAATTTTTTCAACTTTTTAATTCCCAGATTTAGCATCATGGGAATCACCATCTTTATCACCGCGTTCTTTATTTTATAAGAGAGGGCGGAATAGCCGTGGTCAAAACCCTCATCACCACCGGGAAAATATACATACGTCCCAATCTTCCCTATCTCCTCGTAATCCTCCTTGCTTTTTTCAAAATAAATATTTTGAGGAAATTGAATTGTATCTAAAGCGCTTTTTGTAACGAGGATATAACGGTCGGATCTCACGCTGTTTTTTAAAAGCTTATGAACAATAATGACATCGACCCCTGAAAGTTCCGAGAACTTGTCAATCTTGTAAAACAAGGCAGTCCCACTGTGAACGATTACCTTCAAATTAAGTTTCTCAATATGCATACATGCATCGCACTTGCACGTGTTGGATTCTGCCAACTCATTGATTTTGTCTGAAAACACTCCAAAAAACTCTATTAGCTTTTCTCCAATCTCTCGCCTTGTCTCATCCCACTGTTCCGGTACATCTGACTTCTCCGCAAAGAAAAAAACCGCATCTCCCTCTAACTTTGAAATTTCGAGGGGAATCTTGACCTGCTTGATAATGGTCTTTATAAGTTCAGTTATAACTACCTGGGCATGGGTTTGGGCCATTTGGTTTGTCACCATAAATTTTGTGTAACCACTTTTATCGGCAATCATCAAAATCGTTTCTTTTTCAATCTTTGTCACCTGTCATCTCCTCAAGACCATTTTAATAGCCCACATAAAAACTATAGATATTGCCAACCAACCCCAAAACTGCCAGCCAATCTGTAAACTGCCAACCAACCCTAAAACTACCAACACCCCTTACTAATCTGACACAAACTGAACTACTTAGATTTACGCAAATTCATCTCCTCGTCCATCGTGTATTCAAGGAGTGTTCCCTCGGCGTAAGTTCTGGCGTACACAACAAAGCTGTCCTCCCCAGTAACCTCCACCTCATACTGAAACCATGTTTTTGATCCCAGCATGACATCCAGCTCATTCCAGCCATCTGCCGCATCCTTGTTCCAGTTTGTAATATAATCTGGGATTTCGGAGGGGTTGGGGCCGCATTCGATGTATTTCCCGTTTATAGTTTTTGAGATGTTTTCCGCCTGCGCGATTGTCCCCAAATCCAATTTCATCTTCGCGACGGCGCTCATTTTGTCGGCCCAGATGGTTTTGCCATCATCGTGCTTTGGAGCGGAGTCGTTGCCTTTGATAACAAAAAAGTAGATTCCTGCAGCCAGAACTACCATAGCGACTAAAATTCTCAAACCACCTGCTTTCATCTTATACTCCTAATACTTCCTTCAATTTCACAACACTTATTTTCTTATTATCAATAATTTCTTTACACGCTTCAAGGGCAACCTCTTTGTTAATTAAGGCCGTGGCAAACGCCATACACGTCGGAAACCCGCATTCACTGCACCCACCCAGCTTCGGTAATAGTTTATAGATGTCGAGAACCTTTGGGGGATCGTAGGGTGAAATATCCGGCACGATCTCGTTTTTGTTAGATTCTATCTCCAGCAGGAGATTAACAACCTCTTTGGCCCCTTCCTGGGCAGCTTTTTCATCCTCAAACGGGATTATACGAATTTGGTTTGCCTCAATTACAACTTTGTGGAAACCCCACGAAAAATTTATAAACGGATGCTTTGGATAGTATCGGGCTTCTTTTTGGGTTGCGTTAAGATATGGTAAAAGGTCGGACAGATCAACGTCCATATGAACGATTGCGTTTACAAATTGTGCCGAAGTCATACAATCGGGTCGGGTTATTTCGATTTTTTCAATCTTCATTGTCTCCCTCATCTTCCATTATTGCACAGAAATGGTAAAATTCAACTAAAAAAGGTTGAAAATTACGATGCTTTCAACATATCAATCTGTATTCACTCTTGATGACAACTAATACTCGGTCTGTTTCATCACTGCATCTTTTTGTGTTCCTTGAGGGCGCACTTGTCCATTACAACATCGAGCCCGGCATCAAGCCCCTTTTCTCTTGCCTCGTTGTTAACTATCCCCTCCTGCATCCAAATAGTCTTGACGTTACCCCGCTTTATTGCCGCCTCAACGATGGGAAGGACTTCACTTGGCCTTCTGAAAATATCCACCATATCCACCTGAATGTCGGATGGAATTTCGCTCAAATCCCCGTAGGCCTTTTCTCCCAGTATCTCTTTGATTTTTGGCCTGACCGGGATTATTGTATAACCCTGAGATTTGAGGTAGACGGCAACCCTGTGGCTTGGACGATCCTCTTTTGGAGAGAGACCCACCACGGCGATGGTTTTTGTCTCTTTGAGTATCCGGGTGATTTCAGTATCCTCCGGGTTTCCTGCTGGGATCTCACAAACTTCGGTCATCTCTACTCTCCTTAATATTGTGCAAAAACAACAATGGCCCCAAAAACAAACTTAGTGTCTAAATGGGCTATATGTGCAACTCGATTACATCACCATCGATCAACGATTCGTCCCTGTTTACCTTCTGGCCGTCGAATTTACTTTCGCTCTTTGACCATATTTTTGCAAATTTCAGCTCCTTGGCAAAGTCCTTGTGAATGTTCGATGCGAAATCCTTGACTGTGGCCCCGATTTTCAGGCTCACGGGATCTGTGAAATCCGGCTCTTTTCCTGGGGTCTTTGTATAAACCCGAATGATATTGAGCATATTAAAAACCTTCTCTCTAATATCGTCTAACCCCACACCATCTTCTGTGGAGGTACCCAGAATTGTAAATTCTTTTTCGTACAATTCCTTTACAAGATCAAGGTTCTCTTGGGCACCCCCAACATCAAGTTTGCTTCCCACCAGCAGCGTCTTTAAGTGGGCAACTCCATCGGGTGTGAATTTTTCTGCGGGGTTCCTCGAAAGCTCCACTTTGTGTTTCCCAAGTACCTCCCTAACAACCTCTATGTCCCCCAATGGGTCATCGGATTGAAGGTCAAAAACGAGGATTGCTCCGTCAGTGTTTCTTATCATCCCCACCATAATCGGCTCTGTATATTCCGCCGATACAGGAGGAAGATCAACCAGTTGAATCTGTACGTTTTCAAACGCCATCATCCCTGGAATTGGCTTTGTTGTGGTAAATGGGTAATCCGCCACGGTACACTTTGCGTTGGTGAGATTTCCCACAAGGGCGGATTTACCGGAATTTGGCACCCCCACAATGGCAATCTGGCCGACCCCTTCCCTTTCCACCTTGAAGGGATTGTATCTTTTTGCTCCCCCCGATTTTTTCTCCAGAAGCTCCTTGGTCTTTGCAATGCGGCGTTTGATATCCGCCTGCATCTTGTCGGTACCCTTATGCTTTGGAATTGCGGTAAGCATCATCTCCAGATATCTGAGCTTCTCTGCAGGATCCTTAGCGGCTTTGTAGCTCTCTTCTGCCTTCAGATATTCTGGTGAAAGGTTTGCTGACATCGATTTCTCACTCCTATGATAAAAACCTACTCCAAAAAATTTCTATTCCGTCATTCTCAACTTGACTGGGAATCCATAATTAATCATTCTTTGTCATTCTCAGATTGACTGAAAATCCAGAATTAATCATTCTTTGTCATTCTCAACTTGATTGGGAATCCAGAATAATATTCCCGCTTTCCAAGGAAATGACAGACAATGCTTTGTTTTTTATATTTCTCTCTTCTGATAATAGAATGAAATCTCCCTAAAATCAAGTTATTATTATATTCTTGAGCTATTTTTCGATTATTTATCTTGACACAAAGAAGGAATTTGTTGTAGATGTATAATATGTTATTTTGATAACGTTTTCGATAATATTTTTTTGATTAGATTTCAAAGGTGTAGTATAAATGGCAACCAAAGATAAGATGAAAATCTACCTCGACCCCACAACTGTCATTGACAGCGACAATCCCGACATCGCGGATTTGGCACAGTCGCTATTAAACGATTCGATGGGCGATTCTGAGCGGGCAGAAAAGGTATTTCTGTTTGTCAGGGACAAAATCCGCTACAATCCCTATTCTCCATTTCACAAAGAAGAATATTACATCGCCAGCACGGTGTTAAAAAGAGGTTACGGCTACTGTATCCAAAAGGCGGTGTTGTTGGCGGCCATGGGAAGGTCTGTGGGAATCCCCACAAGGCTTGGCTTTGCCGACATCAGAAACCACCAGCTTCCAAAAAAGCTGTTAGAAGTTCAAGGGACGGATAAAATCTATAGCCACGGTTTTACGGAGCTCTTTATAAACGGGAGGTGGCTTAAAGCCACCCCGGCATTCAACATCGAGATGTGCGACATACTGGGGCTTATCCCCGTGGAATTTGACGGTAAGTCGGATGGGATATTTAGCCGACTGGACAAGAAGGGGGATATCAGCATTGAGTATTTAAAAGACGTGGGGAACTGGCCTGACCTCCCGTTGGATCATATCCTCGATGCCTTTGAAAGGCTCTTGGGAAAAGATAGGTACAACGGCTACCTGAAGATCATTGAGGAGTTAGGATACGAAGAGGCATTTAAAATCATTGGCGCGGATGACAAAGAAAATCCTTAAAATCAATGCAACTATCCTGACACAACCTATTTAAGAAAGCCCCCGGAACCCCAGGGGCTTTTTGCAATGCCCTATCTTACCTCAAAAATAGATTAAAATACTGTCATTCCCGACTTGATTTTGAATCCAGAAATATTAAACTGGATTCCCGTTTTCGCGGGAATGACATATTACTGGATTGCTGGTATCACAACTCACTTCCCACTATCTGCCATATTTGTTTTTGAAGACAAACTCTTTGACCTCCTTCCTTGGCGGGGCGCCCCCCTCCTTGGCCGGATATCCCAGAGGCGTCAACGCCACCACCCGAACCCCATCAGGGACACCCAAAATCTCTTCTGCCTTCTTGGCATCAAATGCTCCCACATGAACCGTCCCCAGCCCCAGCCCCTTCGCCGCAAGGCAAAGATTCTGCATGGCAATTCCAACATCATACATAAACCAATCACCTTTATCGGTGATGAAATTACCATCATAAACCCCGGCGACATTTTCCTTACCCAACGCCACAACAACCACGGGCGCCTCAACCATCCCCTTCTTTGCGGGATTCCCCCCTGGGAATATCTCTTCTGACAGTTTTGTCCTTATCGCCTCATCATAAATAATGATAAACTCCCAACACTGGGTATTCGCCCAGGATGGCGCCATCCTCACCGCCTCCACAATCTTTGCCATGTCCGCCTCAGGAATTTCATCCGCCTTAAATCTCCTTACGCTTCGCCTCTCCATAATCACATCAATAACGTTCATGTTCACATTACCTCCAAAGAATTAGTGTGTTTTGTATCACATTTTAAATCCTATGATAAATCCAATACGTCCCAAAGGGACAAAGATAAAAACCACTATATCAAAAACCACACAATTGAAATCAGACCCGCAAGGATAAACTCGAAATCCACCACAAGCTCAAAGAGTATCCCCTGAAATATCACCCTCTTGTGGTAGAGATATAGCGAAAAGAGAGCATATATCGGGATTATCAGAAGGGAATAGCCCAGAGAAGTAATCAGACCGTTTACGGTAGCTGTGATTATCAGTGCCGTCACAAGCAGAGTAAAGAAAAGCACCAAAACTTGTGTCCATTTCTTGCCAATCAAAATTGGAATAGTCTCCCTCCCCACAACGGCATCCCCCTGAATGTCTCTGATGTCATAGAGGGCTGCCCTGATCAAGACCAAGAAGAAACAGAACGCAAAGACTGCAAGAAATGATATGACAGGTACTTTGTTAGTCGCAGCAAGGTATGGCGTTGCGGCCGAGACACCCGCCCATGCCGCCGCCACAAAAAAGGTTTTTGATGCAGGAATATCTTTGAGCCGCCTGTATCTCACATACTTTGTTAGAAACGGAGGCACAACCTTTACACTGTATGCCACACCCAAAAGCATTGCCATTACCAAAAGTAGAAAGACCGTGGGTCTTATGCTCAATGCCAGGGCCATTGACATGATAATACTGATAAAGCTTCCGGCAATCAGCACCCCCCTTTTGTCTTGGTAAAACTTCTCCCTCTCAGGATCGTTGAACTTCATCGCCTCAGGATCCTTGATTCTGTTTAAGATGTACATGGAGAAGATAAAGAGACCGGAGATTAAGGACATCTTCCAAAAATCGTTAACGTTAAGAAGACAAGCAGCAGCGATGGCCAGCCCCCCGGCCGATATCGCAGTATAAATATTTGTAAGGACAATAAACCTCAAAACTTTTTTAAGCCGATGCTTCACCCATCCCAACTTTTCCTCATTTTCAGACATCTGTTTTCCAACACTGGAGATACGGTCGGCAACTTTCATGATAACCCAGTTTGGTGTTGAGGCCCCAGCAGTAAGTCCGATGGTTTTGAATTTCTTCAATTTTTCAAAATCAAGCTCTGTTTCGTCCTCAATTTGAAAGGACTCAATTCCCGCCTCTATGGAGACATCGAAGAGGCGTTTTGTGTTTCCGCTCGTCTTACCGCCTACAATTACCATGGCATCGACTTTTTTGGCGAGTTCTTTCACCTCGTTCTGTCGCCGTCTTGTAGAATCGCAGATTGTATCTATCACCTTTGTATCTGCATTGGAATACTTTTTTTTGATTGCATCGACAAACTCGTAAAACATCTCACGACTAAAAGTGGTCTGAGCCACAACCAGAACCTGCTTAGAGTCTGGAAGTGAGTTTATATCTTCTATTTCACTTACTACCTGCCCCTCTCCCCCTGTATATCCCAGGATCCCCCGAACCTCAGCATGATCATTGTCCCCCACCACCACCACCAGATACCCCAGATTGTGGTGTTTTTTTGCAGCAGCCTGAACCCTCGCCACCTTGGGACAAGTCGCGTCCACAACATTTAGATGTGAAGACCTTATCTTGGCACGCTCCATGGGAGAAATTCCGTGGGCTCTGATAATAATAGTCCCGTCAAGATTTTTATCCACCTCATCAAGCTTTTGAACCCCCCTCTCCTCCAAGAGCTTCACTATTTGTGGGTTATGGATTATCGGCCCGTGCGTATATATGGGACCCTTCTCATGCCCCAGAGTTACAAAGGCCTTGTTCATGGCTCTTCTAACTCCCATGCAAAAACCGGCAGTATGTGCTATTATTACTTTCATTTCAAATTAGTAACTATCCACTAAAGGTTTTTCTTAACTTTACATTATATCTTGAAAAAGAGTGTTTTGCAAATTACTTTTATGTTCTAATGCATTTTTCCATGTTGTAGATTCAACTAACAAGTGAAAACTTTAAGAGCTATACTGCAATTTGAGGGCGGTTCAATCAGAACTATTCTAAATCTGACTGAAAGGAAAATAGTCCCGGGCATTATTGAAACAAATATCTTGTATTAGTGATCCGACAGTTTCGAGTTTTCCGGGGATAAATCCCTTGTCGATATCCGTACCGATAAGGTTGCACAATATCCTACTGAAATACTCATAACGTGGCAATCTCAATATGCTTTTTGGCTCTGGTGGAAAAGGAGATTGCCACACAGGGGCTTGTCCCTGCCAAGGATGGTGCTATTAAAAAATACCCCGCAGGGGTAGGCGCCATTAAAAATACACCCCGCAGGGGTAGGCGCCATCAAGAATACACGTTATTTAAGAATACCGCTGCGCTCCCTGCGGTGCTCTTGAATGACAAGGTGTGGATAGCATCTATTAATGCCATTCAAGAGGATTTTGCCATACATCGTGTGGGCTAATGACACGGCAATCGGGTTTTTAAATCACCAGACTACCAATCTTTGGATCATGTCAAAATCTCGAACATAATGGGAATTGTAACAATGGAAACTATGGTGGTTGCAAAAACCAACTTGGAGGCAAGTTTGCCGTCGCAACCATAGCTTGAACATAGCGCCGCTGTTAGCATGGCCGATGGCATTGAAGCTTCAAGTATCAGCACATGCACCTGCCAATCCATAAGATCCATCGGCAATGTAGGCAGCCATAGCATCACCGGTTTAAGCACCAGCTTGACAAGACACACTAACACGGCCAAGCCAACCACCTCCTTTAGTCCCTTAAAATGCAAAAGCAGGCCCACTGTGAGAGCCACGATAAATGTATTGGCGGAACCCACTACATCCACTCCGTCCAGCACTCTGTTGAAAATGGGGTTTTCGATGGGGCCTACAAGAAAGGAAAATAGAAGGCCAGCCACAACCGAGACAAAAATGGGAGATTTGAAAAACTTGAGCGCCGCCCTGAAACGCTCTCCCGGTTCTGTCTGGGTCGATCCGTAGTAGATAGCGATCATAACGCCCAATGTGAAAAACGCGGGCACTACGCCCAACTCAGAGATAATTACCGCCTCGGTGAGCGCATCCGAGTTGTTAGGAAACACCTGATTGATGAGCGCATAACCCAGAAGCGAAGAACTGCCAAAACCGGTGGCCAAAACAACGGCCCCGGTACGGGCAGCATCCAGCCTAAACATACGAGCGATAAGCCAACCCAGTACCAGACAGAGAATCTCGGCAATGAGCATGTAAAAGGCCAGAATCGCTTCGCTCCACAGAATCTTCGTCTGCACCAAAGAAACAAAAATAAGCGCCGGCAAAGTAACATGGGTAATCAGGCGAGCAAAGATAGGTCCCTGTTCCTCCTTCAGCACCCCCAATCTGCGTAGCAACACAGCAAAGCAAATAAGGGCAACCAAGGTCGCCACGGAAGATACTACGCTGGCATGTATGTTCATTTTCGTTTCCCCCACTAATTCGGATATTGTTAAAGTTAATCCTATTTGTTCTATAGAAAATCAATTTTAGAAAGTAATAGTAAAAACCACTAAGTACGTGGTATTCACTTTAAAAAATCAATAGAGATAAGTCAACTACTATTTTTAGTAATTACTCGGCCCCCTATGAGATAGTCTTTTATGGTAAGGATGAGTCACTAACCTGTTGGTGGGGTGGCAGTTACAAGCTCTTTGATGACACCCTTTGATGTTATTCAAGAGGAATTGGCCCAATACGGGAGGGTAGCGCAGTGCGCTGGGTGGCAAAAAACAGCAAAATTTGTCATTGCGTCAGGTGGTTATTTGGAGAATAATGTAAGCTTGTGTAAAAAGGTATGGGTGGGACAGCGATAGGGAGATCGACACGGTGCAAAACTGTTTTGCAGTGCAATGGAAATTGCATGGGCCGAAATGAGTGAATTATTGTAACGTGTTGTAATGATAGAATATTTAGGGAATATCCCAATTTTCCCCCTTCTAAGTCGTTTTTTCTAAAAAATGGGATTCCCTAAAGATATCAAGCAGATAGATATGTTATTCACTTTTTTAAAGTATGGCAAGCAATTTGCTTTATATAAAGAAAAGGGGGATGCAGGGGAAACATCAGGCAAGACATCAGACATTATTTACTATTGCCAAATGAAAAGGAGAAATTGCCCATGACTGTCCAAGAATACACCATCTCTCATTGGCTCAATACCGAGGATATCCTCTTGCGTCTGGATGAACTGATGAAAAAGCCTTAAAAGCCCGTATTTATTGTACTGCATACAAAAAAATCACGGAATTTGGAATTTTAACTGTTATTGCAATGAGAAAACTTGAAACATTTAACTTGACAAAGGAGCTTTCTTTACTATATACAATATGCAGAGTGTGGTTTATTACTAATAACTGAAGTGAGGTTTTGTTATGAATGGTGTAAAAGAAGATGGTTTAACTTTTTTACTTAACTGTTGGGTAAACGGAGCCATAAGGAGTCATGCCTACATTATGGGGGCAAAGCATATCAAGCCCTTCATCAAAGGGGTGTCCGAAGTGGTAATGGAGACCTTTTTAGAAGTGACAAATGGCAAAAATGACGTCATTAAAGATGCGAATGATCCGATAAGCGCCATAAAGGCCTATGCCGACCTGGAGACTTCCTCTGGGATTCTCAGTGAGGGACACACCTCTATAGAGGGGGAGAGCGATGAAATATATGTGACTTTTACCGATTGTCCCTATGCGAAGCCCTGCAGCGAGATTCTTGGTGAGCTGATTACCGGTGGACAACTCGATAAAGCGAGGTTCCCCTGCATTCGAGCGGATGTCTCATTGGCGGCTGCCAAGCATAATTCTGAGAAGAACGGAACATATTCACTCATTCAATATGCTCCGGGAGAGAAGTGCAAAGCCAGTCTAAAACTCTTACAATAGGAGGAATTACATATGGGAATTACAGAGGATATTAAAGGGGATTACAAAGAAAGTATTAAAATCCTTGCCGACAAGTCGCGACTTGAGGTTGGCGGCGTCGAGGCATCCCTTCACTGCGACAAGTTTAACACGAGAATAATAAAGGGATTGGAAGATGTCATCGGTTTTGAGGATGCTCAGAAAATACTCTCCGAGACCGCCGAAAAGAGTACCTATAATCTCTTGAATGCATATCTATCTTCCGCACAAATTGCTGATTCCTTCAATAGTCTATCGCCGGAAGATAAGCTTAATGTTATTTTTGAACTCTTTAAAGTCCTGGGCTATGGGGCATTGAAAATATCGAGCATAAATGAAAACTCAGGAAAATTTGTTTCAAAGAGCACGTATCTTTCCGAGGGATGGCTTGAAAATGAAAGGAAGTGGAAATGGGCAAAGAGGGAGAACCCTGTCTGTCACGACGTCATAGGATACCTTCAAAGCGCCTTATCCTTAGTATATGAAAAAGAACCGGGTGCGTTTAAAGTAACGGAGACTTCTTGTCGTACAAAGGGTGATGAGCAGTGTGAATTTAACATGGAGGTAAAGTAAAAATGACTATTAATAGTGATGAAATAAGGGAGGCATTTTTAACCCTCGGTTTGGTGGGAGATGAGGAAACAGGGATTCTTAGGCGCTTCGGGGTTATTCTCGCATGTAATTCCGTTGACTTCCTCATCGAGAGAGAAATAGAATTTATCAATAGTCTGGGCAGCAAAGCCTTGAAGTTGGGAGAAAAAGTGTTGATTGACGCTGCGCAATGGTGTGCCAACGCTACTTTCGGTGGCATAATGGATTCAGAGGAGTGGGCCCAGTTGATAGAGCCTAATATCTCGACAATAAGCGACAGGTTCGACGGTCTTGTAGCAATAACCAACTGCCTCGGTTGGGGAAAGATTACATCTTATGAGTTAGACGAGGAAAAAGAAGAACTGAAATTTGTAGTGGACTATTCTTACTATATAGAACCATGGGTTGATCGTTTTGGAAAGACCGACCGTCCTATCTGCTACATGTGGACGGGTGTTGCAGGTGGATACCTTGACCTTCTATTTGGTTCTAAGCCCCATGATTTTGTTGGCGATGAAACCGAGTGTGCCGCCATGGGGGCCTCATCATGTGTGTTCTCGGCAAAAAAGCTAAAGAAAAAGTATGGGATTACATAATCTTTGAACATTGAGAAGATAAGAAGTGATTTTAAAATATTGAGGGATAGCGATGTTGTCTATTTAGATAATGCCGCTACTTCACTCACTCCTGACTCTGTCCTCTTATCAATGAACCGGTTTTACGAGGAAATTAACGCAAACCCGGGGCGAAGCGTCCATACCTTGGCTTCAACCGCAAGGATTCTCTATGATGATGCCCACCGGAGTGTGGCGTCCTTTATTGGAGCCGATAAGGATGGTGAGGTAATCTTCACCAAGAACGCTACCGAAGCCATTAATCTCGTGGCTTCAGGAATCAGGTGGAGAGATGGAGACCGCATTATCACAACGGCAATAGAGCATCACTCCAACTTCCTTCCCTGGCTTCGTCTCAAGCAAAGATACGGTGTTAAGATAGATATCATCTGCCCAGACACTTCAGGACAATTTAACCTCTCAGAATTTAAAGAAATTATAAATGATAAAACGAGACTTCTTGCCTTTTCTCATGCTTCCAATGTATTGGGTTCTATAACGCCTGCCAAAAAGCTGGTTTCCATCGCCAGAGATCGCAAAGTTCTAACCCTCATAGATGGAGCCCAATTTGTCCCTCACAGGGCAGTTGACGTAAAGGAATTGGGATGTGACTTCTACGCCTTTTCAGCCCATAAGATGTTGGGCCCCATGGGGATGGGTGCTCTCTATGTAAGTCCTAACGAGAAGGATAACCTTTCTCCCTTGATTTTGGGTGGGGGAGAAGTTAAAGACGCAGGTTTAGATTTCTTTGAGCTCCTGCCATCCTGGGAGGGGTTTGAGGGGGGTACGCAGAATGTCCCTGGGGGGTTGGGTTTTGCTTCAGCTATTGAGTACATTGAAAAGACGGGTTTTGATGAAATAGTTAAGCACGAGGAGAAGTTGACGAAGTTATTAATTCAGGGGCTTTGCAGATTTGATAAGATAGAAACTTACGGACCTGGACTTGGAGAAGATAGAACAGGCATAGTTTCTTTTAACATTCACGGTGTAAATCCCCATCGAGTCTCTTCCCTATATAACGAGTGGGGGAATATCTTGATTCGCTCTGGACACATGTGCGCCTATCCACTAATGAAAAATATCATCAAACGACCGAGAGGGGTAGTCAGAGCATCCACCTATTTATACAACACTGAAGATGAGGTAAACCGCTTTCTTGAGGTTACTGAGAAAATCATGAAGTTTACTTTAAAATGAGGGAGACATTTAATTACAGGGACAAGTCCATAACCCTCTATTGTATCAACCTATGCAGTTATGGAGATTCTGGGGATTATGAGTTGTTTCCTGACGAAGATATGGGTATACTACTTATCGATCAAGTAAAAAACCTTGATGATATCGGCTGTTCTGTTGTAGATGTAAATGAATCAGTGGGGTTTCTGCACCTAAGAGGTATGGAGATTACCCTCTATCCCTCGGGGAGAATGATCATTGAAAACGTAAAACCCGATGACAGGTTAGTTGCTATAGAGACTGCGCGGAATATTTTTCAGGCGTTAAGGTAAAATAACGCAGGCCAATAACACGACTAAGACCAGAGGATATAAACATGGAGCAATATTCTGAAGAACGCCAATCTGTCATTGACTCCGCCCAGTGGCTGTTGTCCCAGGGATACTTTGGGCCGGAGCTGGGCACCGCCGGGAACGTCTCGGTTCGCATCGGGGATGAGAAATTAATCGCCATCACCCCTTCCGGGTGTCCATACCAAAATCTGGTACCAGATGACATCTGCATCGTCGATTTTGACCAGAATGTAGTCTCTGGCACCCATCGCCCCAGCGTCGAGACGGGGATGCATCTGGGCGTCTATGAGGCAAGAGAGGATGTGAGGGCAATTGTTCACACCCACCAGCCTTTTGCCAGCATCCTGTCGATTATCAACGAGCCCATCCCGCCCCTCTTTGACGACATCACCATGGCACTGGGAGGGGGTGTTGAGGTAGTCCCTTACGCCATGTCCGGCTCTGTGGATTTGGTTCAAAACGTTGCAAAGGTGGTAACAAACGGTTGCAATGCATTCATTATGCAAAACCACGGGGCATTATGCCTGGGGGCTACCATCGAAAAAGCCACCAAGAACGTGGCTTTTCTCGAAAAGATCGCCCATGTCTATTACCACGCCTTGGCTACCGGAAAAAAAATCACTCAGCTCCCGAAAGAGGCTGTGGAAATGCTGATTCAGTTGAGTAAGGACAAGGAGGGTATCTGACACCATAGGATATGTGTAGAGGGCTGGCCCTCAAGGCAGCGCTGGTCAAGGAATATATCAACGTCTACCGGGGCATCGATACCAAAACACAACAACTAGATAAATAGACAAAATAATTGAAAACCATGACAGATTAGAATAATAGAGAGGTGTCTTGACAACAATAATGAAATATGTTTTACTTATTTAAATATAGGTATGAAACCGAAGTTTACCTTCTTATGTGGATCAATATAAACATTATTATATTGGTAATAAAATATGAATTCAAATTTTGATAGACTTAAACAATCACCTAATATTATTGAGCGTAACAGTGCGAATATGATCGAATTATATTTCCCAAATTACGAAGTTTTCTGGATAAACTATCTAATACCACTTATAGGGAAATATGGAAATTGGAGATATGATATGTTGCATAATTTAGAAGAGCTTGGTATGTCACAATATGGTATACTTAAAAGCTTAAATTTTATCAATATATCATTCCCTGAGATAAGAGTCGGGGATCCATATCAACGTTTCAAAAATATTTACTTTCATTTTGGGCTAATATTTGATTCAATTAACAATTTTTGTAGAAATTTATGCATCATCAAGGAAATCCTCGAAAGAAAAAATCTTATTAGAACACCTAAGCAGTCAGAAACAGAACTGCTAAATGGATTTCAAAAATGGATAACTAAGAAATATGATAAAAGCTATGATAAAACGATAAGGTTATGGAAACCGATGCTATACTATCCACATAGTGATATTAACTATTTGAAAATTCTTGAAGTTCCAAATCCTCTTAGAAGAAATTATAATAGTTATGTTACATCAATTAAGAATTATAGAAATTTCTATATTCATACACCCGGTGTAGATATTATTACATCATATGGAAGACTACGCGCAATAAAAAATGAACACCTAAATGAATATCGTCTCTGGTCAAAAATAAAAAAATGCTTAGATCAAAATCCTAACCATGACCATTTTAGTGATCCCAAGGAGATAGTAGAAAATGATTTAAACGAAACCTTAGATCACTGTAATTCTATTTGGGAACACTTAATCAAACATATGGACGAAATATCAAAACATCCAAGATATAAAGAAATCAGTTCTCATTATAATAGAGAAAATTAAAGGGGTCAAAAACAGCCCTTCTTTCATTTGACAAGTCCGTATTGCCCGCCATAGGGGGTGTGAGGTAATTGATGTTAGTAATATGGAAAAATCGACGGGTGGCACGGACAAATATTTTTACAAATGTTGCATTTGGTAGTCTGGTGGCAGAAAAAACCTGATTGCTTCGTCAC
>JAUWME010000185.1 GCA_030613285.1 Candidatus Zymogenus sp.
CAATCTCGTCAATCTCAACGGGCATGGAGTCTATCTCAATCCTCAACTTTGACCCCGCCTCATCAACAAGGTCGATGGCTTTGTCGGGCAAAAAACGATCCGAGATATACCGATTGGAAAGTGTTGCCGCAGCAATTAGTGCAGAATCTTGAATGGCAACCCCGTGGTGAACTTCGTACTTCTCTTTCAAACCGCGCAAAATCGAGATTGTATCTTCCACCGACGGCTCCAGCACAATAATCGGCTGAAACCTCCGCTCAAAGGCAGGGTCTTTTTCGATATGTTTTCTGTACTCGTTTAAGGTTGTTGCGCCAACGCAGTGCAGCTCACCCCTGGCAAGGGCTGGCTTTAGCATATTTGAGGCGTCCATAGAGCCTTCTGCTGCCCCGGCACCCACCACGGTGTGCATCTCATCGATGAAGAGGATTATCATCCCGTCGGATTCGGTGATCTCCTTTAAAACAGCCTTTAACCTGTCTTCAAATTCTCCCCTGAACTTCGCCCCGGCGATGAGGGCACCGATGTCGAGGGCCACAAGCCTCTTGTTTTTCAAAGTCTCCGGTATATCTCCTGATACTATCCTTTGGGCCAGACCTTCGACTATGGCGGTTTTCCCCACACCCGGCTCTCCAATCAGTACAGGGTTGTTTTTTGTACGCCTTGAAAGTACCTAAATAACCCTCCTTATCTCCTCGTCCCTCCCGATTACAGGATCCAGCTTCCCAAGCTCCGCAAGTTTTGTCAGGTCTCTTGTATATTTTTCCAGCGCCTTATACTTCCCCTCAGGATCCGGATCGACAACCCGCTGGTTGCCCCTACTCTCCTTTAGTATTGACATAATCGCATCTTTGGTAACCCCATTTTTTGTTAGGAGCTGGGACACTGGCTCTCCCTTGTCGTCTGCCAAGGCCATCAAGATGTGCTCTGTGCTGACGTACTCATCGTTCAGTGAATCGGCTATTGAAAACGATTTGTCAAGAATTTTTTTTAGCCCCCGGGAAATCTGTGACGACGTTGCGCCAGCCCCTTCCATCTTAGGCTGGCGATCCAAAAGCTCATTAACTCCGCTTTCAATAACCACTTTCTCGACACCGATCTTCTTCAAAATCGAAACGACCACCCCATCTTCTTGCATCACAAGGGCGAGCATGATATGCCCGGAACCGATTTCCGGGTTTCCCCGTTTTGTTGCAGAGTCTTCTGCGATGGCAATGGCCTCTTGGCTCTTAGTAGTAAATTTATCTGGTCTGATCATTTATATGTCTCCTTTTGGCCTAATGTAGGCTCTTTGTTTATTTTTGTATTACTAATATAAGTATTACATCCCCATTTGTCAAGGAATGGGACGACATAGGCAATATATCCAACATTATGCAACACCAATGGTATGCGATACAGCTTAATTGGGAAATTTATGGGGCATGGTGGGTAATGTTGACTAAATCAGGTTCATTTACCCCTTCCAACAGACACCATGTATAGGATACTCTCCATTTCACCATCAACATCGAGGATTTTGTTGATCTCAAGATCGTAGAGGGCCGCAATTGGGCAGGCAGAAAGCCCCAGGGCAGTAACTGCAAGGAGAAGGTTTTGAACAATGTGCCCGCAATCGAGGTAAACATATCTATATGCCCGCTCCCCGTACTTTATCCCAGACCGCATAAATATTGCCGTAAAAAGAAATACCACATTGGCACTTTCAACCATACTCTGACCCAGGGCGCCTTCTGATATCTCTCTGGACAAATCGCCAACCCTTATCTCATCCAGACACGCCCCCTTGACATCATAATGATATATACCCGGTGGAATTTCTAGTACGTTTTTAATCCCAAGGTAAGTCTCAATCGGGTAAAGGGCGCCGGCAGAGGGGGCCGTCCGAAGTTTATATCCTTGATTCTCGGCAGTGATTCCCTGGGCCGCCCAGAGAAGCTGTTGAAGTTCGCCCATCGTTACAGGATCACCACCGTACCCCCTCTCGCTCCTTCTCAAATTCATGGCATCCCAGAGCGGCATTCCACCTTCAATCTTTGGAAGAGGGAGCAGAACCTTGTTGGCATCAGGGTAAGTCTTGAAGGGGCCGGGCTCTTCCTCCCGTCCGTAAAATCCTGTGGGGATCTTCCCACGAAAATATTTTGTCTCGTTCTGAAATTTCTTACCAATTCCCATCTTTCATTAACCCCAAGACCGAATTGACCAAAATGATGAATTGCTACACTACAATTTCAATTTGTCGAGCAGCTATTTTCCGGGTTGGCCAAAAACGAGCGTAAATAAAAACACAAAGGCGTAATTTTGCCAAAGAAATATCAATGCAAGATGACCTAAAAACACAATCGTAAGGAGTGGGTAAGCAGTGAACTTTGAAAAACTGTCCTTGACAACCCCAGAAAGCGCGGATATGGAAAAACCGAATAAAGTCCCAATGGATGTGGCAAAAAACAAAGAAAAAAGAAATTTTGGTGGTTGAAAACTAAAGTCTTCAACAAAGACGGGATTGAATAAGTTTATTGCAACAAAAACAATAAATGGGAACAACCCGCCCAAAAATGCCCCCTTTTTCGGATCGGAAATATAAATCAAGTATATCCAGAGAGGGATAATTAGCAGGTAGCCAATAACGTCCATTGCAATTAGCCAAGTCTCTCCCAATTTGTTGCTAACAAAGCTTCCATATATTATGGAATTTCCAAAGGCAAATAGGGTTGATACAATTGCAATTATTAGCAAGGACAACAAAAACAGTTTCTGCTCTTGGGCAAAGGAAATTTCTTTTGCGGGGGGTATTTGTGCAAATTTATCTTTGGACGTTACCAACACTCTTGTAAGTGCCGACCTGATGTCGCCTCCAATCAACCTTGTTTTATCAACGGTAGAGAGAGTCGCCGTACCAGCCGGTTTTCCAGCTTCTTTTTTAGTGGCTTTTTTCCCCTTTGCTGCTTTTTGCACCCCCTCAACTTTTAGAGCGCCCGAAAGCCCTCTCTCAATAGCAACAGCAAACTCATCCGCAGACTGAAACCTCTCGCTTTTTTTCCTTGCCATCGCCTTGGTCACAATCCAAACCACCCAGTCAGGAAGGTTTGACCTAAGGCTCTCAATGGAAATGGCTTCCTCAGACAATATTTTTGTTATAGTAGAAACACCGGTATCCATCCTGAACGGGGAAACACCGGTCAACATCTCGTAAAGTACCACCCCAAGGGAATATATATCGCTTCTGCCGTCCAGCTGCTGACCCTTGACCTGCTCCAGACTCATATAATCAGGGGTTCCTATAATGGAGCCAGTAGTGGTCAGCCCCTTTTTTCCCACCGCCTTTGCAATCCCAAAGTCTGTAAGGACAACTCGTCCAGACTTCTCGATGATAATATTTCCCGGCTTCATGTCTCTATGTATTATCCCTGGGCCATATTTGTGGGCATAGGAAAGCCCCTGGGCCAACCCAAGGGCAACGTTAAAGGAATACTTGACAGGTAATGGCGCCTTCTTTTTTATAACATCCGTAAGGGTCTCCCCATCAATAAACTCCATGGCGATAAAAAAGGTGTCTTTTATGGGGACGGGGCCGGATTCATAGACCGGTACGATATTTTCGTGAATAAGCCCGGCAGAAGTAGCGGCCTCGTTCTTGAAACGATTTAGAAACTTTTTGGCTCTGGCAAGCTCTGGATGCAGGATTTTAAGTGCAACCTTCGTCTTTGCCTGCACATCTTTGGCAAGATAGATTGATCCCATCCCCCCCTCGGCGATCTTTTTTTCGATCTTGTATTTTTTGTCAATTGTAGCCCCGATGAAGGGGTCACCTGAGGTAGTGAGGGGGGCAGCGCAATCATTGCAAAATCTCGCCGCATCCCTGTTTTTTCGTCCGCACTGGGGACAAATATTCATATTGTCCCCCAAAAAAGGTAATAGCAATAGAAATTCACGATATTTTTGTTCACTCTTTTTTTATCAAAAAAATGGGCGGGGAACTATCCCCCCCGCCCACCAGCAACATTGTTTCTATAGTGCAGAACCTCTAAAGAATTCTGTCAAGGGTCTCTTCCAAATACAACATCACCAGAGGCAACGGGCCAATGGTTATGATACTAACAGGGTCACTCTTGACAAAATTGGAGATTCTACTGCCCTCAAATATCTCACTAACATATCCCTTTTTACCTGGTACACATTAATGGGAGGAGCCTATTTTACAAAGCTCCTCAAACCAGATCGATCAGGCAGCTTCCTCGCCCGCATCTTCACCCTTATCCCTCATCTTCAATATCAGAATCACAATCAGTGCCAAAATTGCTAAGACGATTACAATAGTGATTAGAAGCGCCACAACACTGTGGGCAATCATCGCAACTAATATTGTTGTTATCGACAAAACAAGGGCCATAAAAAACGTAACGAAACTGATAATCCACTTGCTTGCTTTTCCGAGAAATGGCAGAAAACTGAGCAATGCGGATATGGGGCCAAACAGGAGACCCAACCCAAACCACATCATTATAAAACCAAGCAATCTAAAAGCCCAGATTTTAGTTTTGTGCTCCGAACCGAGCGCTTCTATCGCCTCTTCCAAAGAACCACTTCTAACATGGTAGATTTTGGCGTCACTCTTTAGTGATTTCTTGGCTGTAAAAGAAACCAGCTTACCGTCCTCTAATTTTCCAAAGGCAGTTACATCAATATTGTTTGAAAGGGCGGAATATGATATCCGAACATCGCCGACTTTTTCATTTCCAATACTCGATTTTGATCCGTAATAAGAAAATGGTGTCTTTGGAATGAAGATGTATCCACTATCGAGCTTGGCGCCCGTCTTTGAGCTGTAAACCAAGCTTGAAGATTCCAGAAGAACAGAACTGCTGTTGGGAAGGCTAATACTCGTAATTTCCACAGGATAGACCCCGACCTTGGCATCGTTTACATAAAATGTCTCGCTCTTATACTTCATGGGGGGGTTGGTGTGTTCAGGAGTGTTTTCCTTAAATCCTGAAGAGTCGGCGGGGTTTGACGTCCACTCCGTCTCATAAAAATATCTTGTTGTAGTCGTCTCCTTTCCTCCAACATCCGTTGTTGTCTCCGATTCACTCCTCTCTACCCATGCGTACATTTCCACCGAACGGCTGAGCTTTATGTAATCCCCAGGATTGAGGAAAATTGGATCGCCAAGCTTTTCCGCTGAATTTAGGATGCCTGTAACCGATACGAGTTCCCTCTCATTTTCAGTATCAACATCCACAGCGCTGATACTTACAGCATCGTTTGCAATCACCTCAGAGATGTCGATCCGTCCCTCATTCATCCAAAGCACCACAAATGCGGCAATAAAGAGGAGAATACCAATCAAAACCCCCTTTATAGAATCACCTATCTTCTGTCCCCAACTTCTTGTAGTTGTTTCAGTAACCACGTTAAACTCCTTTCAGATTGTTACTAAAAATTGTCTC
>JAUWME010000482.1 GCA_030613285.1 Candidatus Zymogenus sp.
GGTATGGAAAAGAAACTGGAAATGGAGTTAAAATACCTTGCTCTGCAGGCAAAGTGGACACGCCCGATGCGCATTCAGCTCTATCGACAGGCTGACCTTATAAGGAGGGGGCATATCCTCGATGTGGGGTGCAGCGATGGCCTGATCACCGCAGAGGTCGCCAAAAGGCGTGGTGGCGCGGTTGTTGGGGTTGATATATTGGAAGGAGCGATTGAGCGGGCGAGGGAGAACCATCCTGGGGTCGAGTTTCGTGTCGGTGATTTCATGGAGCTGCCTTTTAAGAAAAAGTCGTTTGATGCCGTGATAACCAGCTTTACCCTACTTTGGGTGGAGAGACCGAGGCAGGCGCTCAAGGAGGCGGTGAGGATTTTGAAAAAGGGGGGTGTCTTTTTGGCTTTGGGCGAGCCGGACTATGGTGGGAGGCTTGATTGGCCGATGGGGCTGTCCCATAAAGATTTTTGGGCAGATGCCATTGGCGGCAGGGGGGGCGACCCGCACTTTGGGAGGAAGCTGAAATCGCACTTGATAGCCGCAGGGCTGAAGAATGTGGAGGTGGGTGTGCACTCGTCAATATGGCCAGAGAATAGATTTATAGACGGGCCGGGGGAGGGGGCTGGCGATGACATTGAAGTTTACCTTGACGACCTTGAAGGTTGGCTTATCGCCTCCGGTGTGGATGCAAAGCCAATAATTAGGGAGGAGAGAAGGGCGATAGTTGATGGTGAGCGGCTGGTATTTATGCCGATCTTCTGGGGGCTGGGCGAGAGGTGAGGGCGACATTTATTAGCAATATTGACATTATGATTTTTATTCTTAGCCTGGATTCCCGCTTCCGCGAGAATGACAGAGAAGAGGGAATGACAGCAAAGATGAAATGACATTCGCTGTCATCGCCTGCGGGACAAGGGGAATCCATTATTCTGTCATTTCCTGCTTGACCAAGGAATCCAGAGTGTCATTCTCAGCGAGACAAAAGGAATCTATTATTTTGTCATCCTCAGCTTGACTGGGAACCCAGAATGATATTTATGTTGTCATTCTCGGCTTGACTGGGAATCCAGAATGATATTGCTTGGATTACCTTTTCCACTGTTGCCAAAAAGCATATTGAAATTGTTCAGTCCTTCGTACTCCTGAACTTCCGGTTCATGGCAAGGATGAAAAGCGAGAGGAAGATGGCGACAAAGATAATCTCGGTTCCTTGCAGGATGTTTCCGCAGATTGGATTTACAACTTCAAATATGGGCGAAGTCCTACCAAGCGTCAGGTTGCTGAAGCTTTCATAAGCCCTTTAAAGAGCTTTTCTTATATTGTTATTAGCGTCAAGTGTGCTTTGAATAAGTGTCAGGTCAACTATATTAATATGACATCGCTCCCACATTACTATTGCTTTACTCCTGAATCCGTCAATATTTAGATCAGGGCTATTTTATTTTTTTATTCGAGACTGTATATTCTTTTTCAGAGTCTCTAATACTTTTGGATGATCCTTAACCACAATCTTTAAATCACTTTTAGTAATTTCCATCAAATCCGTATCAGATTCTGCAATCACTTCGGCCATTCTGGGTTTACCCGTAAACAATGCAACCTCACCAAAGTAGTCTCCCGAAAACAACCGGGAAATAAAATCATCTTTGCCTTCAATCTTGGAAACTACTTTAACCACTCCCGATTTAATCAGAAACATGGAATCAGCGGGGGAGCCTTGCTTTATAATAACAGCGCCCTGTTTAAATCTCCTTAGCTTAAACAATTGAACAATCGCACCCCTGCTCTCTGAGGAGATGCATGAAAAGAGGGGCGAAGTTGCAAGGATGGTGTCAAGCACCCTGTTTTTGTAAAACTTAATCAATACCTCCCTGACTTTAGGATGCTTTTTTGTTACATTATCCATATCCCTTTTTGTCAACTCCAGGAGGGTTGTCTCGACTGTAGCCCTGATTGTTGCAAAGCGTTTTGATTTTAGGAAAAAGCCAAATTCTCCAAAAAAAGCACCGTCGGTCAAATCAGTGATGTGTATTTCTTCCCCGAATTCAGTATTTCTGAAAACGCCCACTTCTCCCGAAACTATAATGTAAATGGAATCTCCCTACTCCCCTTCCTCTACAATAGACTCACCCGTAAAATAGGAAGAGTGCCTGATTTTTTCAACCACCGCAACAAATTCATCGTGGGAAAGGTCAGAAAAAATCTCGACATCTTTACTAAGTCCAATTTCGTTTATTTCT
>JAUWME010000361.1 GCA_030613285.1 Candidatus Zymogenus sp.
TTAAGGATATCATAAAGGAGAAGATATCGAAGGTTGAGTATCGTCTGCTCAGGGACCTTGTGGAAGGCAAAAAGAAGCTGAAAGAGATTGGTGATGAAATTTCTGAGAACCTAAAGACTGTTTTGGAGTATCCCAGGGCAATACTTGAAACCGTGGAGATGCCTTATGCCGAGTATGTTGAAAAATATTACAGGGCGCTCATGGCCAAGGTGGCCGAGGTGAACCTTCAGGCCCTTTTCAAGAAACGTCTTAATGTAATTATTTTTCCAGAAGGCACCCGCTCGATTCGCTTGGGGTCAGGAAAAACTGGAATATCGCACCTTGCCCTAAAGTCGAATAAAAAGGTTGTCCCTGTAGGTTGCAACGGCTCGGATATGGTTTATCCCGGAAATTCCCCCTGGGCAAAGAGCGGCAAAGTCGTCTACCGCGTGGGTAAACCCATAGACCCAAGGGAGATCATTGGGCGGGAGATCGACAAAGAGTTTATCCCCTTTTCCAAAGAGGCCGAGGTGAAGTTTAAGGACGAGTTTTACGAGTTTGCCCTTCACATCATGGAGAAGATCAACGTTCTATTAGACGATGAGCACAAATCGCCTGTGCCGGTCACGGTGGTTTAAATATAGCCATAAAATAGATTTATTGATCCTATGATCAAATAGTTTTATTGTCCAACAATACAATAATCAGCACAGGGTGGATTTAAAATCCACCCAAATAGTTTTTATTGCTACCTGCTGCCAACAATTGAAGTCCTAAAAGGCGAGGCAGTTAAATGCCGATGAGATAAGCTGACAAACTGCCATTTTTGCTTGATTGTGGCAGACTTTGTTTTAACATTTTTTAAATAACTTTAGGAGTGAACGATGAAAGTTCTGATACTCAATGGCGGACCTCGAAAAAAGGGGACTACATCTACGATTTTGAATAAAATATCCGAAGGAGCTGCGGAAAAACACGTGGTCGATCTGGTTCAAGTCTATGATCTAAAGGTGAAACCGTGTGTGGGGTGCTTGAAATGCCGACCCGACAAGGAGTGCGTCCTGCCCGAGGACGGTACCCAAATTGTGGGGAGAAAGATTCGAGATGCGGATGTGTTGGTCGTAGGGACGCCCACCTACTGGGGAAACATGACAGGCCCCCTGAAAACGCTTTTTGATCGCATCGTTACTACCATTGGGTACTATAACGGCGGCCTGCCCAAGCCAAATCATAAGGGAAAGCGGGCGGTTATTGTCACTACATCGGCCTCCCCTTGGCCTTTTAACCTTATTTCTTCCCAGAGCGGTGGGACTATTCGCTCCCTAAAGACGGTGTTAAAGGGCGGCGGTTTCAAGATAATCGGTGTTATCAATATGCCCAGCAGCAAGAAGAGGCCTGAAGTCCCGGAGAAATTTTTAAAGCAGGCACTAAGTTTGGGGCGGAAGATATAAGCCTATTGCAGATATTGGAAAGCCCATAAATTGTTTGCGGTCTCTTTTCCCACAAGAATCAAAAAGCATATTGAGATTGCCGCGCTCCCTGCGGTCGCTCGCAATGACATTAATGAGTACCATTCAAGAGCTTAACAGTGCAACCCGATGCTGTTGACAGCGGTCTGGTTTTTCAAATAAAGTTTATATCGTGTTTGAAAGTGTGTTTGTAAAACAGCATTTCAATAACTCAACCCTACCCCTTCAGCCCCTCTTGGCGTAATCGCTCAAAGAGGACAACCCCCACAGAGATGCCAACGTTTAAAGACCCTATCTTTCCCAAAAGGGGAATCGAGACTACCTCGTCGCACCGATCGCGAATGGTTGTGGTCAGCCCCCGGTCTTCACCGCCAAAGACAAGGGCAGTGCTGCCTGTCATGTCCATATCGTAATATTGATGATCGCCGCCTGTTTCAACGCCAAAAATCATCACCCTCTCCCGCCGTAAAATCGAGAGGGCGCTGGTTATCGATTCGCGAATAAGCGGGACGTATTCAGACGCCCCCATGGAGACACGGGCAACCGTGGGAGAAAGGGGGGCGGTTCGCCTCTTGGGGATGACAATCGCATCAACGCCTGCTCCCTCCGCCGTCCTGATAATCGCCCCCAGGTTATGTTCGTACATTACCTCACCCAGTACCAAAATGAATGGCTCCTTCTTTCCCCTAATACTTTTTAGGAGTCCCGTGAGCGAAATCTCGGCTCTTGGGACGGCCTCGGCGATAATCCCTTGGTGAGAATCCGTCTGAGAGATGCGATCGAGCTCCCCCCGCTCCGTTGGGACAATGGCAACACCCCGTTCTCTTGCCAGCTCGGTTATCTCGGCGATCTTACCATCCTTCCCACTCTTGAGCGCCCCGACATCAATAAATATCTTTTTTATCTTTCGGCCGGAATTGAGACCCTCAAAAACGACGTTTCTCCCTTCAAGGAAATTTATATTGCCATCGTTCCTATTGACCTTATTGCCCCTATTAATATCGCCTTTTTTTCTCCCGCGCTTTGATTCAAACTTTCGACTCATTTAACCCCTCGTCATTTTTCACAAGCTAATTGATGATACTAAAAAACAATCCGAACTCACCATAGACATTGATGTTGGATTCGCGTCCAATTCAATATGTTGTAGAGCACAGCTCCTACTCCTTCTTCCAGTCTTTCCTATCAAGATCGATGGTCTCGCCCTCGTCATCCGCACTATTGACTTTTTCTGCTCCATGCCCTTGTCCGGAGACACCGCCGATTGCAAGGAAGTTCTCGTATTGATCAATTTCGTAGATGGTAAGCATACAAAAAATGCGAGGATGCCAACGTCGTCAATCAAGGTCAGTGGAAACAGGGGGAGTATTGCTTCTGGTATAAAATCTAAAGGTGAAATTATATATAAGAAAGAAGCAACGTAGAGGAATTTTCTGACACCAGGGATTTTATACCCTTTGTCCTTGATGAGGGCCTTCAAGGATTGCCATTTTGCGGCAATGGTAGATAATTCGGATAAGTCTTTTTCTTTCATTTTTTTCCTCATTGATTGTTGGACAATAAAACATTATACCCCTTTTTGTCGGCAAATTAAAGGGGAAAGGGACAGGACTTGAAACTAAATCTTGTGGTGTACCTTTGAAAGGTAATAAGAGTTGTGGCCAGTTCTCTCTTAAAAAATTTATGAGATGCTTGTAATTGAAAGAGGAAGGGGGTACTATATTCGTTCCTTTTTCACAATCGAGGTTTTACAGTATCCTTTTACAACAAAATGATATATACTTAATGTAAGTAGTTTTTGTGGGGTCGGTTTATGACAGATGAGAAGAAAAAAACAAAACCGAAATTCTCTTTCCTATATATCTTTATCATTGCCATGGCGGACTATCTTGGGGCAAGCCTATTGGATGGCCAAAAGATCGACAAGGTTGATTTAGAGTACAGTCAGTTTTATAGCTATGTCAAAGAGGGTA
>JAUWME010000219.1 GCA_030613285.1 Candidatus Zymogenus sp.
GGAGGGACAAGGCCGGGATCGGGACCGAGCGGAAACTGTGTTTGCCCCAAGTGTGGAGCTAAGATGCCCCACGAAAGGGGGGTTCCTTGCTATGATCTTAAATGCCCTAAATGCGAAAGCAATATGGTCAAAGAGTAAAAGAGTAGAAGGATAAAAGGGTAGGGGAGCAGGAATAAATACCAAAATGAGTAATAAAGAGAGGAAAACAGCAAATGAAAATAGTAATAACTTCCAAAGGCGAAAGCCTCGAATCTGATATGGATCCGAGATTCGGTAGATGTGGATACTTTATTATCACAGATAGTGAGGATATTCAAAATTTTAAGGTTGTGTTAAACGATGCGGCTCAAAGCAGCGGGGGTGCGGGAGTAAAGGCGGCCCAGATGGTGATAGATGAAGACGTTAAGGTGGTCATAAGTGGAAATTTTGGACCAAAAGCCTTTGATTCTCTTAACGCAGGTGATGTGAAGCTCTACACCGTGGAAGCTATTACCGTCAAGGATGCAATAGAAGTGTTTAATTCAGGAAAGGCGAAGCTGCTCAATTCTGCATCGGCGGCTGCCCACGCTGGCCTGAAAGAAATATAATATGAGAAAAAAGATTAAACGAGAGGAAAGATGATAATCAGTATAGCGAGTGGAAAGGGCGGCACAGGCAAAACGACCATTGCGGTAAATCTTGCTGCGATTGCAGGCGAAATTTATAAGGATAAAGGGAAAACTATTCTTTATGCCGACTGCGACGTGGAAGAGCCGGACGGGCATCTTTTTCTCAAACCAGAGGAGACAAAGAGCGCCAAGGCAAGCACCCTTATTCCAAAAATAGACCCAGAAAAGTGTACCCTCTGCGGTAAATGCGCAAAGGCGTGTCGCTTTAACTCACTGCTTGTTACAAAAAAGAATGTCATCGTCTTTGAAGAGCTCTGCCACGGGTGTGGAGCTTGTAAGATTGTGTGTGAGGATGATGCAATTGTTGAGGTGGAGAGGGAGATTGGGGTTGTTAAAGAAGGGCAGGCAGATCTTATTGAACTTATTGATGATGGCTCTGGTAAAATAGACTATATCGCCGGAGTTTTGAATGTTGGAGAGCATATGTCTCCCCCGTTAATCAAGAGGGTGAGAGAGAGGATAGAGGAAACCGTTAATAATGAGGAGGCGGAATTCGTATTTATCGATGCCTCACCGGGTACGTCGTGTCCGGTTATCGAGGCTGTAAGGGGCACCGACTACGTTGTCCTCGTAACGGAGCCAACACCCTTTGGACTTTCTGATCTCAAGCTCGCGGTTGGGATGATAGAGAGCCTCGGCCTTCCCCTGGGGATTGTTATAAATCGATCTCAAGGAGATGAAAAGGGGAGGGAGCTTCTGGAATATATTAAAAGCAAGGGACTTGAGATTCTTGCCGAGATACCACTTAAGAGGTCGATAGCCGAGACTATTTCGAAGGGTGGTTTGCTAATTGATAAAGATGCGGAGATGAAAAATCTCTTTAAGGAACTTCTTAATAAAATTGATTTGCATAGAGGAGAATGAAATGGGAAAAAAAATTGTTGTAATCGGTGGAGTTGCTTGTGGACCAAAGTCGGCCTCAAGGGCCAGAAGATTGGATCCGGAGGCGGAAATTACTATCGTTGAAAAAGGAGAGCTTCTCTCCTATGCAGGGTGCGGTCTCCCCTATTTCTTGTCGGGGGAAGTCAAAGACTCAAAGGAACTCATGGAGACCCCCGTGGGGGTGGTGAGGGATACCGTCTTTTTCAAAAACGCCAAGGACATCAACGTGATGAACAATACACTGGCAGAAACCATAGATACTAAAAAGAAAGTAGTTTCTGTGGTAAACGTAAAATCTGGAGAGAAGGCAGACCTCCCCTATGACAAGCTGGTCTTGGCTACTGGCGGTATGCCCTTTGTTCCTCCCATTCCCGGCAAAGACCTTAATAAGGTATTTACTTTGTGCTGCATAGAAGACGCCAGGGCAATTGATACAATCATAGATAAGGGAGATGCAAAAAAAGCGGTTATTGTGGGTGGCGGGCTTATTGGTCTGGAAGTTACTGAGGCCTTGATTGCAAGGGGTCTTGAGGTTACCATCGTAGAGATGATGGATTGGATATTGCCCCAGCTCTTTGAGTTTGAGATGAGCGCCTTTTTGGAAAAACACCTGATTTCTAAAGGTGTGAAACTTATGACCGGTACAACAGTGAAGGAAATTAAAGGAGATGGGGCAGGAAATGTTACTTCCATTATAACCGATTCGGGAGAGGTCCCGACAGATTTGGTGATTTTGGCTGTGGGTACAAAGCCCAATGATAAATTGGGGGCGGATGCTGGGCTCAAGGTTCACGAGAAGGGTGGACTTATAGTAAACGAAAAGATGGAGACATCAGATCCTGATATATATTCCGGTGGTGACTGTGTTGTGCAAAAGGAGATAGTGGGTGGCAAAACGGTATATGTTCCCCTGGGCTCCACCGCCAACAGACATGGTCGGGTTATCGGAACCAATCTTGTCGGGGGCAAAGACACCTTTAAGGGAATCTGCAGTGCGGCGATTATGAAGGCCTTTGATTTTAGCGCAGGAAAAACAGGGCTGAGTGAGGCCGATTGTAAAAAAGCCGGTATTGATTGTGTTACAACACTTGCTATTTCTCCCGACAAGGCGCACTTTTATCCCACCGCAAAGCCTATTGGTATAAAACTTGTGGCTGACAGAAAGACCAGAAAGCTGCTGGGTGCCCAGATTATAGGTCCTGGTGATGTTAGTAAGAGGATTGACGTTGCTA
This sequence comes from Candidatus Zymogenus sp., assembly GCA_030613285.1. Taxonomy (GTDB): domain Bacteria; phylum Desulfobacterota; class Zymogenia; order Zymogenales; family Zymogenaceae; genus Zymogenus. The sequence goes on from JAUWME010000219.1 coordinate 2,783, forward strand.
CTACAGCCATTACCTTTGGGGCTACGGTGGACGATGTGGCAAATCTTGACCTTGCCTATGCGCCGCCATTTTCACCAGCCCTCGATAACATCACCACCGCTGCAAATATTGTAAGAAACAAGATTGACGGTTTTGCAAAGTCTCTTTCGCCCATGGAGGTCAAGGAGAAGATGGACAAGGGTGATGATTTTGTTATGCTTGATGTACGTATGCCTTTTGAGCTTGAAGAACAGGGAAAAATGCCATGGGATAACACGATACATATTCCCCTGGGGAAACTGCGGTCAGAAATTGATAAGGTGCCAAAGGATAAGGAGATCATAGCCTTTTGTAAGATCAGCCTTCGAGGCTACGACGCCCAGAAGACTCTGGAGGGTTTTGGTTATAAGGACGTCAAATTTATGGACGGCGGGATCGTCTTGTGGCCCTACGAGAAAAGGTAATGGTTCAAGTTGAAAGACTTTAAAGAGCTTTATGATAGAGGGAAAAATAGGGGTGGTAGGGGCGACCTCTACTCCAAGGTCGCCCTGGATCATTTTAAATACCCAAGAAACGTTGGTGTCATTGAGGATGCCGATGCCTATGCACGGGTTGGAGACTCGTCGTGCGGTGATTTTCTGGAAATATATTTGAAACTAAAATTGCAGGAAATTGACCCTGAAAAAAGCATAATCACCGATGTAAAGTTCAGAGTGTTTGGATGTCCGGGGGCCATCGTAACGTCCAGCATTGCCACAGAACTTGTAAAGGGAAACGACGTTGCATTTGCCCTTTCTCTTTCGGACGATGATGTAATAGAAGCCTTGGGGGGGCTCCCGGAAGGTAAGGAACATTGCTCACTTATGGCAATCAGTGCCATCAGGGTGGCAATTTCTGACATTGCCAAAAAGGATTAGACTGTCTATCGTGGGAATATGAAAAGCGATAAGTAAAAGCGATGAGGAGTTTGGAAGGGAACCAATTTTTAATCATCTTATAGCAAATGGAAAACAAAGAAGTGGAAAAGAAGACAAAAGAAATTGCGATAATAAGTGGCAAGGGAGGCACCGGAAAAACGGTTATCACAGGGGCCTTGTCGTCTTTGGCCAAAAATAAGGTTATTTGTGACTGCGACGTGGATGCCGCAAATCTACATTTTCTCCTGAAGCCTGAAATAAAAGAGACCAGGGATTTTATCGGGGGTGAGATAGCAAGGATTGACGAGGATAAATGCACTCAATGCATGAAATGTGTGGAGGTCTGCAGGTGGGATGCCATATATGGTGAACCCCTGACTGTAGCCGAACAATTCTGTGAGGGGTGCGCCGCTTGTATATATGTGTGTCCTGTTGATGCAATAGGGATGAATGAAAACAAATCGGGAGAATTGTTTATATCAGAAAGCAGGGTAGGGCCAATGGTTCATGCAAGGCTGGGGATTGCTGAGGATAACTCTGGGAAGCTGGTAAGTGAGGTTAGAAAGGAGGCGCTAATAATCGCAAAAGAGAAGGGACTTGATACAATCCTCATCGACGGCCCGCCGGGGATAGGCTGTCCCGTAATTGCATCCATCACCGGTGTGAATCTTGCCATCGTGGTAACAGAACCCACAGTCAGCGGTATCCACGATCTTGTGAGGGTGTTGGAACTGACAGCAAAATTTAGACTTCCCACCGTGGTAGTAGTAAACAAGTTTGATATTAATAGAGACATTACTGAATCTATTAAAAATGAGTCTAAAAAATATAGCTCCAAGGTTGTGGGAGTGGTTTCATATCACGAGGGAGTGATTGATTCAATCCGAGAAGCCAAGACAATAATTGAGGCGGGGCCGCCGGAGCTGAAGGTGGAGATTACCAATATCTGGGAAACTATTAAAAAAGAATATTTAAATGGTAGATAGAAAGGAGGAGAAATTTATGCCTATACATGAGTACAGGTGTCTAAATTGCGAGGAGCTAAACGAATTTTTGGTGGGGATGGGAACAAAGGACGACACTATGGTGTGCAAAAAGTGCGGCGGGGAGGGGTTTAAAAAGATAATGTCCACAA
>JAUWME010000001.1 GCA_030613285.1 Candidatus Zymogenus sp.
GAGACAAATGTAAAAAAACTTACTGGCGATATGGTTTCCATCGGCTATAGCACTGCCGTACTGTCCGATAGTAGCAATAACATAGAAGGGCATATCATTACTTTTAAGGATCTGACCGAAATCCACAGAATGCAAGAAGAAATCCTCAGAATGGACAGACTCTCCTCGTTAGGGGAAATATCTTCCGGCATCGCTCATGAAATCAGAAACCCCCTTGCCGCCATCAAGACTACAGCCCAGGCAATGGAGGAGGAAATTGACGAATACGATCCAAAAAGAGAGTTCTTATTCAGAATTGTAAAAGAAATAGATCGCTTGGACAGAATGCTCAGGACTTTCTTTACTTTTGCAAAACCGAAAAAGCCGGAGTTGACCCGTTGTGACATAAGGGATGTTATTAGCGAAGTGTTACTCCTGCTAAACAAAGACATTATTAACAACAAGATTGTGGTGGTAGAGAAATACGATCAAAAACCATTTTCCGTCTATGCAGATTTTTCCCAGTTGCAACAGGTTTTTTTGAACCTCTTCTTAAACTCCATCAACTTCATGGAAAAATCTCAAGATAGAAGGCTCTTGATAACAGCAAAAAACAAAAAGAATAAGAAAAAAGATGTCTTGGAAATCTCCCTGTCAGATACAGGGATTGGAATCGATGATGATATTATCTATAAGATTTTTGACCCGTTTTTTACAACCCGAGCAAGAGGGGTTGGCCTCGGTCTTTCAATTACACACCGCATTGTAAGCAAACATGGTGGCACAATTGATGTACATAGCAAAAAGGGCGAGGGCGCAAAATTTATTATTACTCTCCCAGCGATGACATAAAAACTCTTATGCAAAGGACAAAGGCTCATACTTTGATAAAAAATAAGTGATGAAGTCTTGTTACCCACCTAAATGAAATTATTTATCAAAATGCTAATTCCACATTTTAGTGCTAAACTATGAAACCAGTTGTTTTAATAGTAGAAGACGACCAATTGATGTCTGATTCTCTGATAAAGGTTCTTTCGGGCGAAGGGCTCAATCCTCTGGCCGCAGGCACAGGAGGAGAAGCAAAAAAAATCCTCGAAAGCACTGTGATTCACCTCATCCTTCTGGATATAAACCTTCCAGATATGGACGGCTTGGATCTCCTTAAAGTGGTTGAAGAAACAGAACCAGACATACCAGTGCTCGTTATGACTGCATATACAGATGTAACCGTTGCTGTAAATGCCATGAAAAAAGGAGCTACAGATTATATCCAAAAACCTTTCGAGCTGGATGAGCTTAAGGTTATTGTTCATAAAGCTCTGGAAAATTCGAGACTCAAAAGCGAGCTTACAACTCTAAAAAGATCAAGGAAAACCGAGCATACCGAGATAATCGGCAAAAGCCAAAAGGTAAAAGATCTTAAAAAATTAATCTCCGTTGTTGCAGAAACACCCAGAACCCCCGTCCTTGTGGTTGGGGAAAGCGGCACAGGAAAAGAGCTGGTAGCTGCAGCAATCCATCAAGCATCTGACAGAAAAAACTTCCCACTGGTCAAAATCAACGTAAGTGCCATCCCCGAAAATCTCCTGGAATCAGAATTCTTCGGCTACAAAAGAGGTGCCTTCACAGACGCAAAAGAAAGCAAAAAAGGACTCTTTGAACTTGCCAACAATGGCACTCTCTTCTTAGACGAGGTGGGAGAAATGCAACACTCCCTTCAGCCAAAGCTCCTTAGATTCTTAGAAACACAAACATTTAATCCCATAGGTGGGATAAAAGAAATAAAAGTGGATGTCAGGGTTATTGCCGCTACAAATCAGGACCTCTCTCAGCTTGTTTCAGAAGGAAGATTTCGAGACGATCTCTATTATCGACTAAAAGTGATGGTCATCGAAGTGCCATCTCTAAGAGAGAGAAGAGAAGACATCTCCGAACTTATCGACCTTTTCCTCGCAATGGTAAACAAAGAACTACGAAAAAATGTAAAATCAGTTTCAAAAGAGGCCAAAACGATTCTAATGAACTACAAATGGCCGGGAAATATCCGCGAACTGAAAAATGTAATCGAAAGAGCAGTTATCATCTCACAATCGGACACACTAAACGTTGAAAACCTCCCAATGGAACTAATAAAAGGTGAGCAAGTACCACAAAAAGGTAACTTCAAAAAAATATCAGAGATGGAGCAAGATTATATCAAAAAAGTACTTAGCTTTACCACCGGCAATAAATCTGAAGCCGCAAAAATTCTGGGGATTTCTCGCTCAACACTCTTTGAAAAAATAAAACGCTACAATCTTAACTAACTGTCCGATTTCCGAACGCCCCAATCGTCCTATTTCCGTACACTTTCCTTTGCTCTACTAAACAAGGGAAACCAAATAATTGCCATATGCCGTAAAGTATTGGGATCTTTACTTTTATTTTCCACCTAAAATTAAAAAAACAACCCTACTTAATACCATTCATGGCACATCTATTGCATTAATAAATGTGTGTCTGGGGGGCTGGGTGTTGGGAGGGTTAAAAGGTTGGGGGGTTGAAGGGGTGGGGAGATGGGAGGGTAAGCGGTGTCGGAAGAGTGAGGGATGGAAGATATACTAAAAAGATTAGGAGATTAGGTAAATAGTATGGCTGATATAGATAAAGTCTTAATTGTTGATGACGAGGAAACGCTCACATGGAGTATGTCAAAAAGCCTCTCAAAAGATAAAGACAAATTCGAAGTAATCGTAGCAAACAGCGGCGAAGATGCACTGAAAGTCCTTGAAACACAAAAACAAATAAAACTCGTAATTACAGATATCAGGATGCCGGGAATATCAGGGCTTGATCTGCTTAGCAAAATAAGAAAAGAATACTCAGACATAAAAGTCATAATTATCACCGCCTACGGTTCTCCAGATGTTCAAAGAGAAGCAAATATGAGGGGATCGCTCTATTACATCGAAAAACCCTTCGAAATTAAGGAAATTAGAAAAATAATTCTGGATACCTTAAAAGAAGAAAGAACAGGATTTGAAGGACAACTATCCGACCTACTCCTTACAGACGTAATCCAAATGAAATGCCTCGGAAAAGCCAGTTCATCACTCTCTATTAAAAGCGGGGCAAGAAAAGGGAAAATCTTCTTCAGCAAAGGAAGCATCGTTCACGCAGAAACAGACAACGATACAGGCGAAGATGCATTCTATCAAATTCTAAGTTGGCCAGAAGGAACATTTGCATCCACAAGAGCCGACGTCCCTAAAAAAATTACCATCGAAAAAGATTGGCAGTTCCTCGTTATGGAAGGATTGAGAATCGCCGATGAAGTTGCAAAACCACCCACAGAAAAAACAGAGGTACCAAAACCAACTGAAAAAGAAGAAGACCTCTCAAAGTTCTTCGAACACCTCGACAAAGGCTTTACTTACCTCAACGAAAATAATTTTAAAAAAGCCAAAAAAGAATGGGAAACAGCTCAAAAACTACAGCCAAAAAACGAAATGGTGAAATTCAACTTGAAAAAACTTATAGAAAGAGAAACTAAAGCAAAAGAGGAAGCAAAAGAAAATAAATAAAAATTGTTTTTAAACACCAAAAAGATGTTTAAATTTGAAAATGAAAAGAAAAAAGGAGGTCTAAAATGGCTAGCAGAACAGAAAGTATGACAAATATCTTGAAAGAATTGGAAGCAGGTACACCAGATGTGGAAGCGGGTGCCATTGTCAGCGTCGATGGCCTTATTATGGCTTCGGCTCTCCCACAAGACGTCGAAGAAGATAGAGTCGCCGCAATGTCGGCAGCCATGCTCTCCCTCGGCGAAAGAACCGCGCAAGAACTAAACAGAGGTAAACTGAATCAGGTCTTCATCAGAGGAGAGGACGGTTATGTCCTGCTCATGAACGCCGGAGAAGACGCAGTTCTCACAACACTCGTTAGAAAAGATGCAAAACTTGGAATCGTCTTCCTCGATATGAAAAGAGCAGTAGAAGAAATTTCCAAGCTTATCTAAAGCATCCAATCAAAGAGCTGTCGGGGTTGCTGGAATGTGGGGCTGAGAAAGGAGCAAGTGTTGCGAGATGTCGTTCATGTGCAAAAAAATGCAATGTAATTTATTGATTACTAATCTTTAATGGGGCCTAAAAAGGCCCCCTTTTTTATGGAAAAAATCCCCTCCAAACACTCCTTTAACTTGACATAAAAACGGTAAAGAAATATTATTAAACTAATAGTATCCCTAATGCGGTATAAAACCTGTGCCTCTTCAAGAAAAAATTAGCCGTCTAAAAAACCTGATGTATGTCAGGCCAGAGCGTCCTGCCATTGATTTTCTTGAAGTGGATTTCAGCGGTGCAGTCGATGAGCTCGTAAACAAAAAGAAGGGAAACCTCTTCCTAAATCTCTACTCTTCCGAAGAAATTGTAGACCTCTTTAGAGAGATGGGGATTACCAAAAAAATCTCAAATATCGGTTTTTCAAACCTTGAAATAGTAATAAGTGGGGACAGCCCCTTTGATCATAGAATGAGACTCTATTCAGAAGAAAACAGCGAGAAAAACCTCCTCATGGAGCTTGTTGTTAAAGAAGGGATTTTCGAACCGAAAAAAATCTTTGTCGAAGAATATAAAGTTAAAAATCCCAGGATGCTAATGATAGAATGGTTAAGCTTCCAAAACCCGAAAGCAAAATTTGATGAAAAGAGGCCGAGGCTCCCTGGACAAAAGTTCCCCGGCCTTGGTATTCTGATGGAACTGGAGGGGGTACTTTTTCATATTTGCAAGAGGATCGGATATGAGGGAGTCATTGATGTCCCTGAATACTATCACGGGGCACTCATGTACAGCCCCAAGTTCTTTTTCTACGATCCTCAAATGCAGGGAATGCTTGGTGCGATGATAAGAGACTTCGCAGATATTCCCCTTGACCGTACTTCCACCGCCGTCATGTTGCAATGCGTAAAAAACAAGGCCACCGAAAAATTTGTAGAGTGGTCACCGGGGGAGCAGATTCTGCCAGTCTCCGAGAAAATGAAGAAATACTTCATAAGCGATGGATATCATGAGTTGATGTTAAAGGCTATGAGTGAAAACTCATTTGTCATAGATTCTGCAAAACTGGAAAAAGAGCTTTCATCGGAAGCAAATAAATATCTTGTCTGAATTTCATTAGAAGGGGGGTTACCTCATGGTTGATAATCGCAATACACCGATTGGCAAAATAGGAATTGTAGGTGTGGGAAAGGTCGGGACGGCGATAGGGGTGCTTTTAAAGGATGCAGGTTATAAAATAAGTTTCATCTCAAGCACAAATGCTGAAAAGCTTGAAAGTGCCTCTCAAGAGATGGGTGGTGTTCCTAAAATCCCAGGTCCCTTCAATGGACAGGATATTCCTATAGAAACCTTCCACGACGCAGATATTGTTTTTATAACGACACCAGACAGGATAATCGGTGATGTTGCAACACAAATGACAAAAAGCGGGTGTTTCAAGTCAGGACAAATTGTGCTTCATATGAGCGGCTCCCTGACGTCTGACATCCTCGGTGCAGCAAGGCAATCCGGGGCCCTCCTTGCATCCCTCCATCCGCTGCAAAGCTTTGCAGATTTTTCACAAGCAGTAAAGAACATTCCGGGATCGGTCTTCTGCTTGGAAGGCGACGATGGCGCAATGCCCCCGTTAAAGGAAATAATCGGGGTGCTTAGCGGGATTGAACTAAATATCCCCAAAGAAGAAAAACCCCTCTATCATGCCGGGGCGGTGGTTGCTTCAAATTACCTCGTCTCTCTTGTCTGGGCGGCAGTTCAAATGTACGAGGCCATCGGGATGGAAGAGAGAGATGCCATCGATGCCCTTATGCCGTTGATTGAGGGGACATTGAACAATATAAAAAAGCTGGGGGTGCCAAAGGCACTAACCGGACCTATTGCCAGAGGCGATTGCCATACCGTCTCTGATCATCTTGAGCCGATGAAATTAAAAGTCCCCCACCTTATGGAGTTTTACAGGGTGATGGGGATGTTGACGGTTGATGCCGCCGAAAAGAATGGAAGCACCACAGAGGAGCTTTTGAACAAATTGAGAGAAATCCTCACCGATAAATAGATTTGGATATTTTCAATTAATGCCAAAAATTAATAAAAGAGTCAGAATTGGAATTGAGGCCTTTATCCTTATTTTCCTAATCTCCCTTCAGCTATTAATAATTGCTGTAACTTCCATAGATCTTGAAAAATATAGACCAGAGATAATGAAGAGCTTGAGAGCCGTCTTGGGAGAGGATGTTTCCCTCGGTCATGTCGATTTTTCTCTCTTCCCATATTTTGGTGTCAGGGGACACAACTTTTCCATTGCGGGGGAAGGGAATAAAACGTCGATTGACGCCGACGAGGTTTTACTTGGTATAAAACTCTTCAACCTCCTCACAGGCGAAATTGTTCCCAAAAAGGTCAGGGTGATCTCTCCCAAAATAATTATTACAATTGAGAAAGATGAGAAGATAGTGAAAAAAATGCTATCTTTACTTGATACTTCGCCATCTGGGATAGCAGAAGAAACTACTCTTAAGGAAGTTCTTATTACCCATGCTGTTGTAGAAATTAAAGACAAAAGACCCAAAAAAGAGAAGGATTACACCTTTATCCTCTTTTACGTGAAATTGTTGAGCAATCCCAAAAAAGGCCTTACCAAATTTGAAATATCTTTTTCGCCACCGGGGGGTGATTTCAAGGGAAGAATTAAATCGACTGGGGAATATAGTCGGGATGAGGGGCTTATCTCAAAGTTTTGGATTAATAATGTTGACCTCGATTTTGCGAACCTTGTGTTTGGTGGCGGGGACGAGGTTTCTGTCAGGGGAGTGGTGGATGGAGAGATAGATGTACTTCATAAAGATAGTAAGAACTGGGAAATGAATGGGGGGATTAAAGGGGTAGATTTGCAGCTTTTCGGTGTATCTTTGTATCCCGAAGGGCTGAACCTTGGGAAGGTGACTTTGACGGGAGAGGTTAAGTCCACTCCTAAAAAAATAGAGATAAAAAAACTTAAAGTATCGAAAGGTTCCATGAATTCATCTCTGAATCTTTCTATAAAAAGGAGACAAACAAATGGTCCGCTATTTGTGGATTTAAGTTTAAAGATAGACGATTTTGATCTGAAAAAAGATATTTCTCTTTTACCTATGCATCTTTTGGAAGAAGAGCTGAGAGGGGAACTAAAAGAGCTTATTGTTTCAGGAAAGGTTGATGCTGATGTCATATTAAAGGGCGATCCATTAAAGATTGGAGAGGTGGACACCGTTTTTGGAATCAATGCCGGTGTTAAGGACGCAGTCTTAGACCTTGGAGGAATAATCGTTCGGGGCTGTTTCGCCGATCTATCATTTATAGGAGACGAAATTGTCGTAGAAAATATTGTCTTTGAATCACCATCGAATGAAGTTTCAGAGCTTCGCTGGAAGCACGTGAACTCGTTTACCATGCCGTACATGAAAGATTTTTCCGTTAAGGTAGAGGACATGGCTTTTGAGGATGTCAAGGATATTTTGTCGTCCAAATTTTTGGACGTTCTGTCGTTCCTTGCCCCAATGGAAGGTGTGGGGAGTGTAAGTGGTTGGATGAAGATCGATACGCCGATTGGGGAGACCCCCGGTGCCCCAGTTCTTAATGGGGAGGTTCAATTGATTGATTTGTCTGTAAAAGCTCCTTTTTTTAATACAACTTTCGAGCTAAGAAACACATCCCTCATCTTCGAGGGCGACAGGATGAATATCCCGCCTGTGGAGCTGAATTTTGAAGAGTCAAAGCTAAAGGGGGAGGGGATGTTGACAAACTTTGAAAGCCCCAGGCTTACCATATCTGTCGAGGCACCCTATGTTGACCTCATAGAATTATTTGGGACAGGGGAAAATTCCCTTTTTATTCGTGATGTGTCGACAAACCTCTTCTTTGAGGAGGGGTATTTCCTTTTGAAGGATTTGAATTTTTCACTCTACAACGGGAAGTGCGCAGGCAGTTGGGGATATATTTATACTGATTTAGAAGATGAAGGGCTTTTCTATCTTAAATTGACAGGTGAGGGGACAGACCTTGCTTCTTTTGTACTTGATACCGAGATTTTTGAGGACCTAACCGGGACTCTCAATTTTGAGCTTTCTCTCAAATCAGAACCCGGAAAACCGGGATATATTCTTGAGACGTTCGATGGCAATGTCAAAATAGAGATGTATGATGGGAGTATCAAAAAGGTTAGTGTCTTGTCCAAGATAGTTTCTATAATGAGAATATCAAACTATTTAAGACTGAAATTTCCGAGAATCACAAAGGAGGGGATACCCTTTGACAAAATCACCGGAGATTTTGTAATTGAGGATGGAGTGGCTACCACAAAAAACCTCTTTATGGATAGTAGGGTTATCAGGGTTACCGGTGTGGGGACTGTCGATCTCGTAAATGATGAGATTAATATGGTTCTTGGTTTTCAGATGCTTGAGACGATAGATCTCTTTATAAACAAGATTCCCGTTGTGGGGTATGTTTTAACCGGCGAGAGCGGAAACCTATTCACAACGTATTTTAAAGTTACAGGTTCCTTTGAAGACCCCCAAGTTAGTACGATGACCTTGAAGGCTCTGGGTGAGGGGACTCTACATATTTTTGAGAGGATTTATAATTTTCCGTTGAAGGGTCTAATGCCGAGATAGTCATACTTGGTGGTGATGAAGTGTGCTTTAAAGATTGAGGTTGAACAGGATGGCAAAAGAAAAGATTTATAGCGCTGACCAGTTAGTGAAGGTAATTGAAGAGTTAAAGGCCGATGGGAAGGTTGTTGTTTTTACCAACGGCTGTTTTGATATACTCCATGTTGGACACGTCCGATATCTGGCTGTGGCGAAGGGGGAGGGGGATATCCTTGTGGTTGGCTTAAATTCTGATAAATCGGTGAGGGGTTTGAAGGGTAAAAATCGTCCGGTGCAGGATGAAGAGAGTCGAGCGGAGATAATCGCCTCTTTGCAATCTGTTGATTTTGTTGTGATATTTGATGAGGCTGACCCACTTTCTCTGATTGTAAAATTCAGGCCGGATATTTTGGTCAAGGGTGAGGACTGGGGTGAGGGGGAGATTGTCGGTGGGGCTGAGGTTTTGTCGTGGGGGGGGAAGGTGGTCAGGGCGAGGCTTTCTCCGGGAAGCTCTACGACTTCGATTATTGATAAGATTAAGTCCATCTGAAATATAGAACTGGTGAGCTGATGAACAGGTAAAATGGCAAAATGGTGAGGTGTTGGTGCACGTTGTATCCAAAACAAGGGGCTTAAGCTTCTTGTCATTTGCTTTGAACGATTAAGGCAATGGCAGTATTCGTGCTGAAATGTTTATAGAGATACAGAGATAAAGCAATAAGGGGCGGGTTAAAACCCCGCCCCTGCTGATTTTGTGAGATTTTAGTTTTAAATCTTTGAAATTTTGCCTCGTGGTGGCTCTTCGGTAATATTGATTGTGATTGATCTTGTGACATCACATACAATAGCCGCAATGGATAGCACGATTGAAGCAAGGGAAACAAGTTTGCCAACACCTCAACTCCGAACACCCCAGCAACCCCGCTGCTTTTTATCATCATCCCTGCAACCCATTCCCAAAACACCCCGACATTCCAGCAACTTATTACTCCAGCAATCCTTTATTACCAATACCCATGCCACTTTTTATCATTACCCCAGCAACCCCTTGTTGATAATTAGTTTACAGGGACTCTTTGATGGCCTTTTCCAGTTCGGCTTTTGGCACTGCACCGACGATCTGGTTTTGGGCTTCGCCGTCTTTAAAAAGAATCATCGTGGGGATTCCCCTGACTCCATAGTTGGACGCAGAGCTTGGGTTTTCGTCCACATTGAGCTTTGTGAACTTAACTTTATCGCCGTATTCGCCGGCCAGTTCATCGAGCACTGGCCCAATAATTTTGCATGGTCCACACCAAGGCGCCCAGAAATCGACCAATGTAAGTTTGTCTGATTTTATGACTTCAGCTTCAAAATTATCGTCATTTATCTCTAATACACTATCAGATGCCATAACAAATTCCTCCAAATTATTTGTATGTTTTTTAGCTTCTCTAAATAGATGATAATATAATCAATAGGGTTCAAAAAATCAAGGTAGAAATTGAAAAAGTGAGGAATATATTTCTTGACTTTTAGTTTCATAGACATATTATAGAAATTAGCCGGGTATTTTTCTTCTTGCATGGGGTTGGGTGGTTACAGGTGTTAAACGAAAACATGGAGTGATTTTGTAGGGTTGTGCAGATATAATATTGATTGTGGAGAGATATTGGAGGAGATATTTATGAGAGTAAAAACAAAAAAGGGTTATATTGATACACCCGCCTTGATTGTCGATCTCGACAAATTTGAAAGCAACCTCAAAAAGATGGCCGACTATTTTAAAGGTATCGACGCCGATATCAGGCCCCACATTAAGACCCATAAATGCCCGGTCATGGCCATAAAACAGGTAAACGCCGGGGCGATTGGTGTTACGTGCGCCAAGGTTGGTGAGGCAGAGGTAATGGCCAAGGCAGGAATAGGTGATATTTTAATTGCAAATCAGGTTGTTGGGGCAACAAAGATTATGAGGCTTTTGGATCTTTTGCATCTTTCTGATGTGAAGGTGGCGGTGGAAAACGATGGCAATGTGGAGGAGCTGAACGAGGGAGCCAAAAGCAGAAACAAGATATTGAAGGTTCTTATAGAGGTGGATGTGGGAATGAACAGGTGCGGGGTGAGGGATTTTGAGGAGGCTGTTGAGCTGGCAAAAAAAATTGATAAGTTGAAGAACCTTGAGCTTGTTGGAATAATGGGTTACGAGGGGCATATTATTTTTACATTTGAGAGAGAGGAGAGAAAAAAGCTTGGGACTCAGTGCATGGAGAATCTTGTGGATTTTAAGAAGCATCTTGAGAAAGAGGGTTTTTCTATACCCATCGTCAGTGGTGGCGGAACGGGGACCTACGATATTGCATCGAAGGTTGAGGGAGTTACCGAAATACAGGCTGGTTCGTATTTGACGATGGATGTGACCTACGGTTACCTGAACCTCGGCTTTGAGCAGGCACTGACGCTTTTGACATCGATAATATCGATTCACGACGACCACGTTATATTGGACTGCGGGATGAAGGCGGTTAGCGGTGAGGTTGGCCAACCCCAGGGGGTGGGCCTTGAGGGGGCGAGCATTTCATCGCTTTCGGAGGAGCATGGTCACATGGTGTATCCCGAAGCATCGAAGCTGATGATTGGCCAGAAGGTGGAGCTTGTTCCGTCGCACGGGTGCACGACGGTAAACCTCCATGACAATTTTTACGTTGTAAAGGATGATACCCTTGAGGGTGTTTGGGAAATTTCTGCCAGAGGCAAATTTCTTTAAATCTTCGGCTTATCCGAATTTATTCTTGAGATAAATAGAAATACATTAAGGTGCGTAGTAATCGAATGAAACAATTTCCAATGATTTTGGAACCATCCTCACCTCATTTTGTCGGAAAGAAAGAAACAAAAATATTTCTTTAATGGAGGATGATTATGATTAAGAAGATAACGGCACTCACGTTTATCTTTGTTTGTACCGCCTTGGCGTGGATGATTTTGGGAACTACGCTTCAGGTCAGGAGCAATGACTACAATGAGAGGCTCGGATACGAGGTGGATAGTCTCTACGGCCCGGCGCAGTACCAGGAGGCGCCCAACTTTAACTATTCCTACAATGTTGATGCATCTTACTTTGATGAGAAACTCAAGAAGAAAGTAAATGTAACAAAGTCCATATCGGGAACACTACCCATTGAGAGTAGCGATATAAATGTTGATCTTTCTCTCGATTACAGGAAGAAGGGGCTTTTGTGGTACAGTACATATGTCGTTGATTTTGACGGCACCTACACGACCAAAAATAATATAGACAAAAAAGTTGATCTCTACATCTTTTACAAGTTTCCATCTTCAAGAACCGAATACGATGATTTTCATTTCTACATTAACGGTGAGGAGATGGAAAAACTCAACTGGGGTGGGGAGGAGGGTGTCGGCAAGGTGGTAGAGCTTGAGCCGAATGAAGAGCTGACATTTCGGATCGTCTACACGTCCCACGGCAAGACAGTGTGGGCGTATAAGTTTGGCAAAGAGACAGTTGAGGTTAAAGATTTTTCCATGACAATAACGACCGATTTTATGGAAGTCGATTTCCCGGAAGGCTCCATTTCTCCTACCTCAAAGGAGGAGAATGATTCGGGCATGGTACTTACCTGGGACTATATGAAAAAGATTTCTGGAGCTACGATTGCAATAGAGATGCCGAGGAAATTGAACCCAGGGCCGTTGGCGGCAAGGATAACCTACTTTGCCCCCGTGTCTCTCTTTTTCTTCTTTTTTATCATGTTTATGATAACTACGTTAAAAGAGATACGGATCCACCCGGTGAATTTCTTCTTTTTGGCTTGCGCTTTTTTTGCCTTTCATCTCCTGTTTGCCTATCTCGTTGACCACCTTAATGTCAATCTGTCGTTTATTATCTCGGCGGTTGTGTCGGTGTTTCTGGTGGTTAGTTATCTACGGCTTGTGGTTGGGCCCAGATTTGCTTTTGTGGAAGCGGGGATTTCCCAGATTGTCTATTTGGTGCTATTTTCCTACAGCTTCTTTTTTAAGGGCTACACGGGTCTTATCATCACCATCTCTTCCATCATAACTCTTGCTATTTTGATGCAAATGACGGGAAGGATTGACTGGGATGAGAAGTTTCGCACGTTGTCCAGAAAGGAGAAGGCGGTGGACGATAAGGGGCTTTTTGTAAAGTAATGCACTTTATTGTTTCTTTTGTTGTATCGGGGTAATTTTCGACGATTCAATGGCGATTCGATGGTGATTTTGAAGGAATAAAACAATATATTGTTCAAAAAACTATGGAGGAATCATTATGGCCGAAGAGAAAAATTTTAAGGCGTGGCCCAAGGGGAGGCCAAAAACCTTAAAGTACCCTGAGATACCTGTATATCAAATATTAAATTCTACAGCAACAAAATACCCCGACAGGGTGGTTATTCGATTTGCCGGGATGGAGCTTACCTATAAGGAGCTTCTGGATCTGTCCCACAAGTTTGCCCATGCGCTCAGGGCCAGAGGCGTCAAGAAGGGGGATCGTGTGGGGATCCATCTTCCCAATTGTCCGCAGTTTGCCATTGCATACTACGCCGTTGTAAAGCTGGGGGCCATCTTCGTTCCCTTTTCTCCACTGGGTGGCGAGAGGGAGCTGGAATATCAGATGAACGACAGCGGTTGCGAGACCTTTATCACCCTCGACCTGATTATGGCCCCGGTGTTGAATGTTTACAAAAAGACTAAGGTCAAAAGATTGATAGTTGTATCCCTTGCCGATACCTATCCGCCGGTATCTGCTCCAATTAAAATGCTAAAAAAGTCACCCATTGAAAACGGCGAGGATTTTCTGATTTTACTTGAGGAGGGGAGCACAGATCCCATCAACGTTGAAGTGGATGTGAATGAGGACATTGTTCATCTTTCATACACCGGCGGGACAACGGGCTTGAGCAAGGGTGTTATGATCACCCATGCCAATGTGATTGCAAATGTCGCTCATGCTGCTCACTGGTTTGGCGGGGGAGATGTAATAATCAAGGACGGCATTTTGGAGATGGATCTCACCCTTGTAGAGAAAGAGCTGACCAAAGCTGCCGATCCACCCCTATCAGAGGGATTGACAGTGCTTGTTGTTGTCCCTTGGTTTCACGCCATGGGAACAATTGGTTACCTCAATTCTCTCATCTACACTGCCCATACGCTGATTGTGTTTCCAAGGTTTGACGCCACAGAATATATTCGGGCCGTTGAGAAATACAAAGCAGATATGATGGGTGGCGCCCCTCAACTTTACATCCCGCTGGTGCAACACCCGGAGTTTGAAAACATTGATATGTCAAGTATCAAACTTGCGGTTTCAGGCGCAGCGCCTCTTCCCGTCCATGTTCTTGACCAGATGCTCGAAGCCTTTTCGGGTGTTGTATGCGAGGCCTACGGGATGACCGAAACAACGATGATGGGAATTGCAAATCCTCCTACTCGCGATGGGCTAAAACCCGGTTCTGTGGGGATACCCGTTTTTGACACCTACGCCAAAATAATCGACCTGATTACGGGAGAGCCCCTGGGGTCGGGCAAAGAGGGAGAGATATGCATGAAGGGCCCACAGATTATGAAGGGGTACTGGGAAAAGCCGGAGGAGACCGACATGGTCTTAATCGACGGCTGGGTTCATTCGGGCGACATTGGTTACTATGACGACGATGGATATTTTTACATCACCGACAGAAAGAAGGACATGATTATCTACAAGGGCCACAACGTCTATCCGAGGGAGCTTGAAGAGATACTCTTTGAGTTTCCAAATGTGGCGCATTGCGCCGTTGTTGGGAAGAAAGACGAAAAGGGCGGGGAAATTCCTGTTGCTTTTATCCAGCTGAAGCCCGACACCCAAGCCACGCCTGATGAGATTATGGATTTTGTAAATGACAAGATTGCTAATTATAAGTACGTCAGGGAGGTTCATTTTATTGATGAGATTCCTGTGAGTGGGGCCGGAAAAGTCTTGAAGAGGGTCTTGAGGGAAAATCTTTAGTTGGGACTAAATAGTAGTAAATAGTAAATGAGCGAGTAACAAGACGGGGGGGCGTAATTTACGTTCCCCCGTTTTTTGAAGAGTGAAAGGGTTTCAATTAAAAAACATTTCAAAAATACTCTTGAGGAGTCTCGTTTGATATTGCCTACACGACATTGCGGATAAATGACCCTTTTTTTGATTCCTTAAGATAGATAACCTTTTGTCCAGGAATCATCAATGCAGAGATTGAGGTTTTGTAATAACCCTCCGTAAGGTAGAGAAGTCCCTCCACAGATGTAATGGCGTCAGTGATTCCACCAACATCCCACCTGATTTTGCTCTTTACAATTTCTGTTGCCTCTTCAAATCTCCTTTCGCTCATGTCGTATATTCTTTTGTCAAGGAGCTCCGGCGGCGATGTTTCGGGGTGGATTTCAATATGTGGCAAGTCCATCCTCATAAGTTGTTCTGACAGAAAGTGTTCAGTTTGAACGATGATCCCGTCCTTCTCCCTCCTTACTGCGGAAGAATTGGGTGTCAATTCAACGAAAACAATTTCATTGGAGTCTGCCAAGGCTATTGTTCCGGATGCGCCTCTCGGAATGTTGTTGATCAACTTTATTGCCGAATCTACGGTTTTACATTTTCTTAAGACCTCGGAGACCGTGGTGGAAAGGGGCACAAAACCACTTCCGTCTCCTTCAAAGGGTTTTAACCCAAGGGCCGCAGATAATCCCGCTTCGTTAATTCCAAAGAATGCTCCCGGTGATGTGATGAATGAGAACTCAAGACGGGAGTACTCCTCATCCAAAAATATTTTTTTGAAGGTAATAAATGGGTGGAGATGGAAGGGGGCATCAAGGTTAATGCAGAGGATGGGAAATCCCCCATCAAAACAGTTGTATGAAAGGCCAATGAGAAGCGAGGTGGCGGGGGGGGAAAACCGAAAGACCTCACCCAGTTCCGTCGAGTAAATCCGGAAAAGCTCCTCCGGTTCAATAACGGCACCCTGTGAGAAAGCTTGGATACGATGGTGCTCATATTTTAGGGATTCACTGTAAGCATTATTCATCTTTTTGGGGAACGCTTTGCCGTTTAAATGATTTATTTGAGTGAGGGCGTTGCCCCAGATTATTTTTTCAAGAATGGCCTTTGTGGCCTCCCCTTCTTTGAAGCCCCTTGTCTCTACATTTCCTGTGAGTGATATAGTTATCATGGTAAACCTTTAAAAAATTTGTCCCGATGAGAATTTTGTAAAACCAAAAATGGTTGGGGTTAAAAGCTTTTTGGAAATTGCATAGATAGTAGAATCAAAAACGACTCCAAATTAACTTTTATGCTCGTTCTACGAAGGTTAATGCTTTAAGAAGGTAAAATATCTCTTCGGTTTCATTTGCCTCCACCATCGAAATTATCGAAAAACTCATTGGCACCGGGGTGATACTCAATGATTTTGTATTTATGGTTCATCTCCTCTGTTATCGGGAAATTATTAGAGGAGAGATAACCAATACTCTTTTTGTCGAAAAGGCTTGAAACAAAACCCTTTGCAGACTTCTTATCCAACGATCTTGTGGACACAAGGAGAATTGGCTTTGCCACGGTAATGATAGGTTTTCCCTGTTTGGGATATGTATTTGCAGAAATTGTGTATGGAAACCACACAGGGAAAAAGCCCTGCATCTTAGTGATGACGGAATAATCGACGTTAAGGACAACAAGGGCGTTTCCCATGATATTTTTGAGATAGGTAACGGCCTCAATTGGAGGAATTCCCATATAGACCGCCCCATCTATCGAGCCGTCTAACATAAGTTCCGCAGACGTGTTATAATCCCATTCAGCGCCCCCATCGTAAAATGTCTCAATACCAAGCGATTTTAGGCTCACGGATGCCGCATACCTTCTGTAATCACCCCTTTTACCGAGATAAAGCATCTTTTCGGTAATACCAGTAAGATTGTTTTCCGTAAGCGTTGAAGACACCAGAACATAATGTTCCACTTCAAGTCCCAAGACGGCCAGGGCAACGATGTCGTTTCTTAGAAGAGCAGAAAATTTCCCTTTGCCCATACTTGCATTGTAGGCAGAAAGGGCGTCCACAACGGCAAAGTCTGCATTGTGAGAGTAAAGCATCTTTATGCTTTCATAAGGGCCAGAAGATGAAATCAACCTAACGTCCACCCTACCTTTTTTGGAGCCCATCTTGGCTTCGGTGAGGGCGGAGGTAACATGATTTGACAACTTCCAGAGGTCGCTGTTTTTTGGACCGCAGATCATCTTCTGTTCATCAGCAGTTGATGCAAGAGTTACAGTAAAGGTGAGGATTACAGTCAAAAGAAATAACTTCTTCATATTTTTCACCAAAAAAGGTTTAATGTCGACTAATTTAAAAGCACTGCAACTATTTTTAATGAAAGCGCAAGAGATGTCAAGGGATTTGTAAAAAAAATTACAAGCCCATTAAGAAAATTTAATCATTTTTCTATTGACACAAACCACTATTTTAAATAATCTAATCAATCAAAATAGTGTGACCAATATCACAAATGGTGCTGCAAACAAAAAACTCCCTCCATGAATGTTCCCACGGTTCCTTCTATGAATACGTTCGTGGCTTTTCATATGAGTATTTTCATGGGTATTTCCGTAGTTTATGCCCAATAGCACCTGTGTTCTTTCTCATCTTTATATTAGCATCAGTATCAGTAGCTATCATGCCAAAAACGGTATGTGCAATAGAGCTAACCCTTGATTTTAGTGATTTCCCAAAAAATACGGCCGATCATTTCAGGTCTAATTTTCCGGAGATAAGAGACAAAGTCAAAAAGATCGGGAAATTTAAGAATACAACCGGAAGTCTATTTATCTATCACAATAAAGAAAATAACGAAAACAAGGCCGCCCTAATCCTTGGTCTTGATCTCGCCATTTTTGGTGTGGATGAACGGAGAGTTGCGAGAAAAAAGTTGGATTTAAGATCCTTTATTCCGCTCTTTCTTGCCCTTGATGACTATATTGAATCGGTAAGGGACTCATCGGTGGACAAAGCAGAGCGGAGGCTTATCTCAAAAATAGCCATGAGTATTATGCTCATTAACGAAGATGGAGACAGATTCGAGTTCTATGCGCAAACAGACTATTTTATGGGGCATAGAGAAGTTATGATTTCTCCAAATTTCATTTTTGAAAAAAGGAAAAAAAATGTCTTTATGATCCATATGGAACCAACAGAGGCCATAAGTCAGGTTTTTATTTTGCCGAAAACTCGAGATGCAGAGGGCTCCCTCAACGAAGCAAGCCTCCTTTATGACTTTCTACTATTCGACTACTGACAGTGGCTCGGCAAATTGGGGGGCGGGTAGGTAATTTTTTGACGGGATATTGGGTTTTCGGGGGTTGGTAAATTGGGGGAGTCGGTAATCTTTTGCCAAGGTATTGAGTCTTAGGGGGTTGGTGAACTGGAGGGGTTGTTATTAGTGGGGGGTTGGTCGATGGGGGGGAATAGTTTAGTTTTTCTGATGGTAAATTGATTGTTTCTTAACGTGCTATTGAAAAAAATATAAAGATGATTAATATTAAGGGAACTAAAAAAGCAATAAAGAATTAAATCGAAAAAGCACATTGCAGATAAATTGAAATGCAAATGAATAAACCGTAGTAAAAAGAATTTTGAATTTTGGAGACAACTTTATGAACTGGAGCAGAAAACTTATTATAATTGTATTAGGAATATCTATTTTTCTTGCAGTATCGGGTCTTGACGCCCGGGCCGAATGGAACGGGATCGTTCCTAACATTACAACGAAGTCTCAAGTACTCTCAATGCTTGGCGAGCCTTCTCTCGATTCGGGAATAGTACTAATCTACGACGGGCAGAAATCCCCAACGGACACCCGCGGTGCGGCCCTCTTTTTTGTAAACGACATTGTGGTTATGGTAAGAGTCATTCCGGGAAAGAGGTTGACAACGAAGTGGGTTTCAACAACGTTTGGGACACCAAAAATAGTTTACGTAAAAAACCCGGAACTTGAAGAGCATATTTATAACTCGGAGTCGGGAAAGGTTGTGGTGATATTTACGAAAAGGAACAAGCAACCAATAAGGATTGATTATCTGTAAATAGTAAAGAAACTTGTTTAAGGGTCGTTCGTCAGAACGGCCTTTTTTTTGGTATTTTTTAATATTTATTTTGACATATCCCCCCATCGTTCTATAATAGTCATAGAATTGCGTGAAGGATGATACCATGAATAAAAAGTTTGAAAATATCGACTCATCTGTTCCAACAATTCAGGATACCGATCTTGATGACAAGGTTGTTCTTGTGAGGGTGGATCATAACGTTGTAAAGAAGGGCAAAATTACAGACCCCTTCAGGATTGATGCAACGATAGGGACTCTTTACAGTATAGTAGAGCGGGGCGGGCGTTTGATCCTGATGACCCACGTGGGACGACCAAAGGACAAAAAGAGCGGCGAGATAGCAGTTGGGTCTGACACTTCCGTAGAGCCCATCGTAGAATATCTTGAGCGGAAGCTCCATACAAATATTGTAATTCCAGATTTCAAGTCAACTGCTAAAGGGATAGCCGGAATTGATACATCAATAAACCTCCACATCCGGGACTTGAAAAACCGCAAAATCGGCGGAATCTATCTCCCCAACACCCGCTGGTTTTCCGGTGAAGAGGCAGGAGGAGAAAAACAGGAGAGATTTGCCACCATGCTCTCTGGGCTTGCCGATGTTTTTGTCAACGACGCCTTTGGTTCTTGGCAGCCCCACGCTTCAACATACAATATCGCAAAGCTGCTGCCCAGCTATGCGGGATATTTAATGCAGCAGGAGATTTCAAATCTTACTCATGTTCTAAATCCCAAACGGCCGTTTTTGGCCGTTGTTGCCGGTTCAAAATTCGACACAAAGATTGGCCCATTAAGGGAGCTTTATGATAAAGTAGATTGTCTTATTTTGGGCGGTGTTATTTACAACACATACCTTGCGGCGAAATACGGTGTTAATATTGCTGGGGTGACCGAAAAAGAGATTGGGATGGCTAAAGAGCTTGTGGATAAAGACAGTCGGGAGAAAAAGATCTTGGAGCTGCCCATCGTAGTTGAATCGGACACAATGGAGGGGAAGATTGAGGGGAAGCACAGAACTGTCGAAGTTGGGCAGTTAATGAAGGGTGATTCTCTGGGATATATTCTCGATATCGATCCCGGTTCGTTCGATCAAAGGGAGGTAATGGACGCAATCCTCAATGCGGGGACGATCTTTGTAAACGCCGTGATGGGTTTTATCCCTCACTTTACTGAAGGTTCAAAGGCCCTCGATAGAGCCATCGACAGAAACAGGACGGCGAAGAAGATGTACGGCGGTGGAGATACCTTGAAAGAATTTAAGGATCTCCTCCCAGGCCTTTATCTTGCAGTTCTGGATAATTCGCAATATTACTTTTTTACCGGTGGTGGCGCTGTCCTAAAGGCGATTCAGGAGGGAGACCCGTATGGGCTCCTGCCCATAAAGGCGTTGATGGAACCAAAGGTGTAGGAAAAAAGTTTTTAGAGCTTCAAGTATTAGTAATCCTGATAACCTAATTGAGGTTAAATTTAGGAGGAATGCAATGAGTGGACAAAAAGATGAAATAACGAAAGGCAATTTGAGGTTTGCGAATGTGAGGATTTTAAGGCGGGAGTTTCTCCTCTCTTCTTCAGGTGCAGCGGCGTCTCTCCTATTGGCGGGGATATTGCCCGCGGGCTGTGCGGGTACAAA
>JAUWME010000400.1 GCA_030613285.1 Candidatus Zymogenus sp.
GATGGAGATTGAAGGGAAGGCCTTTGTACTTGCTACCGGGGGGCTTGTGGGAAGAGGGATTTTTGCAGATGATACAAGTCTTATTGAGCCTGTTTTTGGCCTTGAAGTGAATGGGCCAAAGAGGAGAAGCGATTGGTTCAACAAGAAGTTTTTCGATCCCAAAGGCCACCCGATAAACAAAATTGGGATTAGCGTTGATGACAATTTGCTGCCTGTGACGGAAAAGAAAAAGCCAAAATACAGCAATCTCTTTGTGGCCGGTGCCCAGCTTTCGGGATACGATGCCCTAAAGGAAAAATCGGGTGGGGGCGTTACAATCTCCTCAGGCTACAAGGCGGGCATTTTGGCTTCAGATATTTAAGATATTTAAAATATTTAGTTAGAAAATTAATGTAGTTAATGTTATGAAAAAAGATATTTATTATCCAGCCGACCAGTGTGTAAAATGTACAATATGCGTTGAGCACTGTCCGGTGGTTAAGGTAACGGACAAATATCTTGGGCCAAAGCAGGTTGGCCCAGATTTCCAACGATTCAGAAACATTGGGGAGGATGTCTACAACATCTCTTTGGAATATTGCTCCGGATGCAGAACGTGTGACATCGTTTGCCCCTCCGGGGTTAATGTTTCAGAACTCAACGCCAGGGCCAAGATTGCCCTGATTGAGCAAGAGGGAATATCCATAAGGGACAGGCTCCTGTCACACGCATATATGTTTGGGCACTTGGGCAGCATGGTCGCCCCCGCCACAAACACGTTTATGAAGTCAAAGGCTTTGAGGTGGATTTCTGAGAAGCTCCTCCGTCTCGAAAAAGACCTGAAGTACCCAACGTACACTTCGGAGCCTTTTGAGGAGTGGATTGAGAACTACTCCTTCGAGTCGGAAAAGAAGGTTGCGTATTTCTACGGATGTTTTACAAATTTTAACGATCCAGACCTTGGAAAGGCTGTGGTAAAGACGTTAGAAAGAAATGGCTATCAGGCTGTGTTTCCAGAGCAAGAGTGTTGCGGGCTTCCGCTGTTGGGAAATGGGGACGTCAAGGGAGCAAGAAAACTTGCTGCTAAAAACCTCGAAGGGCTTTTAAAGGCCGCAGACGAGGGACTCAAGATAATTTACAGTTCTACCTCCTGTGGAATGATGATAAGGGATGATTACGTAACCTATCTGGGTCTTAAAGAGGCAGAAAGATTGACAGATAGTATGGTGGAGGTGTCCGAGTTTTTCTGGGGGCTCCATGAGAAGGGGGAGTTGGATACTGACTTTGAAGAGATTGATATGGTGCTTCCATACCTTATTCCGTGCCACTTGCGATCCCTGGGGATTGGTTTTCCTGCAATCGACTTGATGGAGCTTATTCCGGGCCTTGAGGTGGATGAGTTGGGGATATATTGCTGTGGTCTTGCTGGAACTTATGGTTTTAAGGAAGAGAAAGCCGACATTTCAAATGCCATTGGTGAAGAGCTGGCGGAGCTTCTTTTGAAGTCAGATGAGGAGCTTGCGGCGTCAGACTGCGAGGCCTGCAGGATGCAGATTGAAAACCTATCGGACAAAAAGGCAATCCACCCCATCAAGATTCTCCTCAAGGGATACGGGATAAATCTTGAAGATGAGGAGCATGACAAAGAAGATGGGAAGGTTTAAATTCCCCGTTTTACTTGTGCCTGATAACAAAAAGGGTTCTTCCGAATTATTAGGCAATTGGCTTAAGCCCATTGCCTTAATGGCTTGGGTTACTTTAAGTATGAGGTTGTTACTATTTATTTCGTCAGGCTCTTGAATGACATTTTATTCAAAAAATCGGAAGAACCACAAAAAGAAAGTATAGATGACACCTCAAGAAAATCTTGTTCAAAAAATCACACTCCCTCTCCTGTTTCCCCTAAATCCCATAAACGTATATTTCATTTCCGGGGAAATCCCCACACTCATAGACACGGGACTTGATACGGACATCGCCTGGGAGAGGCTTGTATCCAGCATCGAAAAACTTGGGTTTTCCATCAAGGATATAAAGAGGGTCATTGTAACACATGGACATATCGATCATTTTGGTCATTTGGGAGCTTCCGGAAAAATCTATGATGAGGCAAGGCCGGAGATATTGATTCATCCAATGGATGAGTACAGAGCAACTGCTGGGGTTGAGGAGCTTGTGGGCAAGTTGGATGAGAACGCCCGGCGTTTTGTGGCCATGGGGCTTTCTGAGAGGGACGTAAACAGGATTTTTAGAAATTATGTAAAGCTGATGAGGCGGTTTTACAAACCACTTTTACGATACTCGTTTGTGGAAGATGGCGATGAGATTGAATTTGGTGAATTTTCACTTAAGGTCGTTGAGACGCCGGGACACACAGGTGGGAGTATCTCGCTTTTTGAAGAGGGGAGTGGTGGGATGCTTTTTTCAGGAGACCACATAATGAACGGAGTTACCACAAATCCCCTTCCGGAGATGACGGCGGATCCGGGTGTGGGGCTCGCTCCGTATCTTGATTCGATGAAGAAAGTTTTGAGCCTTAACCCAAAGGTGATTTACCCCGGCCACGGAGAGGTGATAGAAGACCCCAAAGGGTACATTGAGACAACTATGGCATTTCACGATGATCTATCTCAGAGGATAAAAAATTCTCTGGATGGTGGCTGGATTACATCTCAAGGTTTGACTTCGAGGATGTTTCCGGAGCTTTCAGGCATTTACAGCTCCCACGTTGTCTTTGAGGTAAATAGTTATCTTGAGGCGTTTTGTCAGGTGGGAGAGGCGGAGATGAAAGAGAGGGAAGGGGAAGGAGTGAAGTTTTTTCGTGGAGTGTATAGACTATGACAGTTTTCATTCCTAAAATGGAAAGGGAAAATTATGATGATAAGGAGAAAAGAGGGGGCAAAGGGATCAATAGTCTTTGTTCATCCTGCGGGTTCGTCAAAGGAGATATGGGAGGATGATGTTGAATATTTTTCCCAGTGGTATACCACTATGGCGATGGATCTTCCGGGGCGAGGAGAGACGGGTGGCGAG
>JAUWME010000071.1 GCA_030613285.1 Candidatus Zymogenus sp.
AAGATGACAAAGGGGGTAAGGGAAGTTAGGGGTACGACCGCCCCCTCAACAAAGCTCGTGGCTATTGTTGAAAGTATTAGTACTGTAGCAACCTGTGTGAGCGCCAATAAATATGTATCGTGTTTCACCGCATACCACCCAGTAAGGATGACATGAAACGTAACGCTGACAGAGCAAAGTATAACCCAGACATCGCCATTGTTTATTGTAAAACTGTCTGATACAGTCAGGAAAAAAAGCCCCACCGTCGAAATAACTGCGCCCAAAGTGGCCGTTAATGCCGGGACTTTTCTGCAAAAAACAGCCAGTACCAATGGCACAAGGATTACGTGAAGGCCAGTTATGAACCCAGCGTTCGATGCCGTGGTGTACTGGAGCCCCACCGTCTGGGTAATAAAGGCGATAAACAGAAAGGTACCGAGGATGGCTCCATCTCTTACTAATTTGAGATTAAGATTTTTCAACCTCTTGGAAAAGATTATTAGGAGCAGCGATGTGGCGACGGCGAACCTTAAAAAAATGAAATAGTAGAGGTTTATCTCCTCAATGGCCTGCTTGACCAGAATGAAGGACATTCCCCAGAAGACGCAGATGACAACGAGGAGAATATCTGCGAGATGGCCTCTTTTTAATCCTTTAATGGGGCCAATGTTGATGGTCTCCTTTTCAACGTCACTATGTTTTAATATTTTATCTTTTTTTGAAACCACAATATTATCACAAATATAGTATTTTTCGCAAAAAAAGAGGCAGAATAATTGCCCCTTTTGCCCCTTTTAGACCAATTGCACCAGTTACCCCAGTTAATTATAAACCAAATATTTATGGTCTTAAAAACTATGAGTACTTAAATATTGACCAACCCCATTTTGACCAGCCCCCCCTTTATGTTCCCATCTCCCAAGATTCGAGATATTTTCTCTGCTCTTTTGTAAGTTTGTCG
The DNA here is from genome assembly GCA_030613285.1 of Candidatus Zymogenus sp. Taxonomy (GTDB): domain Bacteria; phylum Desulfobacterota; class Zymogenia; order Zymogenales; family Zymogenaceae; genus Zymogenus. The sequence continues at coordinate 944 of JAUWME010000071.1, forward strand.
ATTATAATGCCCATCGATTCGAGCTTTAGCCTGGCGCTCTCGTTGTCGATTCTCTTTGGAACCGGGAAAACTTTATTGTCAAAATCTTCATGGTTTTTCATGATATACTCGACACAAAGCGCCTGATTTGCAAAGCTCATGTCCATAACGGCAGAAGGATGTCCCTCTGCGGAAGCAAGGTTGATCAGCCTCCCTTCGCCCAGGATGTAAATACGTTTACCGTTTTTTAGCGAGTGCTCCACCACGTAGTCTCGAATCTCTCTTTTTGATTTGGTGATATTTTCGAGCCCGTCAAGATCGAGTTCTACGTTAAAGTGCCCTGAGTTTGCCACGACAGCGCCTTCTTTCATCTTGTCAAAACACTCGACGTTGATTACGTGAATGTCGCCGGTGACGGTAACAAAGAAGTCGCCAAGTTCTGCGGCCTCTAAAATAGGCATGACACGAAATCCATCCATGACGGCCTCAAGCGCCATCAGTGGGTCGACCTCTGTTACGATGACGTTTGCCCCCATTCCACTGGCCCGCATCGCAAGACCTTTTCCGCACCACCCGTATCCGCAAACGACAAATACTGAGCCCGCAATAAGGCGGTTTGTTGCCCTCACCACACCGTCAATTGTCGATTGCCCCGTCCCATAACGGTTATCAAAAAAGTGTTTTGTGGAGGCGTCGTTGACAGCAACAATAGGATATTTTAGCACGCCTGCATTTGCCATGCTGTTTAACCGTATGACACCGGTTGTGGTTTCTTCGGTTCCACCGATGATATTGGGGAGATTTTCTTGTCTCTTGGAATGGAGAATCGATACGAGGTCTGCTCCATCGTCCAAAGTAATTTGAGGTTTCTCGTCGATGACGGCGTTGATGTGGTCGTAATAAGTATCGTCATCTTCGCCCTTGATGGCAAAGACCGGGATTTCATATTCTGTAACGAGGGCGGCCGCCACTTCGTCTTGTGTGGAGAGGGGGTTTGATGCGCAGAGCAACACCTTTGCCCCACCCGCATTTAGGGTTATGGCAAGACTTGCGGTTTCTGTTGTAACGTGGAGGCACGCTGCCAGTGTAAGTCCATCGAGGGGGCGTTCTTTCTCGAAGCGCTTTTTGATGGAATTTAAAACCGGCATGGCCATATTTGCCCATTCGGTTTTTAACACGCCCTTTTCTTTCAACCCTGGGTCTTTGATATCATACTTCACTACTTATTTCTCCTTTGCAAACCTATTTTTGCGATATCTGTCGAGATTACGGTTCACTATTATCTTTTCAGTTTTTTAATTTTCTTTCAAATCCAACCCACCAATCTAAACAACCCGGCAGCCCAACTAACCCACCCCCTCTATATTTACTGGATTCCCGTTTTCACGGGAATGACAGGCAATAGTTTTTTTACTGGATTCCTGTTTTCAATGGAATAATATTAAAATATTACCCAGCAGCCCCATCCAAATTACCCGGTAGCCCCTTATTTATTTGCCCGCCTCTTTTTTTAATTGATCGACCATATCCTTCTCTTCCCATGAAAAGCCCTCATCCTCTCTCCCAAAATGGCCGTATGCGGCGGTTTTTTGAAATATTGGTCTTAAGAGATTTAGTTTTTCTATCATAGCGGCAGGCCTGAAGTCAAATAGTTCTCTTACAATTGCCGCTATCTTGTCGGGGGGTATTTCGCTGGTACCTCCTGTATCTATCATCAGCGATACCGGCTCGGCAATCCCGATTGCGTATGCCACCTGTACCTCACACTTTTTGGCAAGGCCCGCGGCAACGATGTTTTTGGCAACATATCTTGCCATGTAAGAACCGGAGCGGTCGACCTTTGACGGGTCTTTTCCGGAGAATGCGCCGCCGCCGTGGCTGCCCAGTCCGCCGTAGGTGTCAACAATTATTTTTCTTCCAGTTACACCGCAATCTGCCTGCGGCCCGCCCAATACAAAGCGCCCGGTGGCGTTAATATGAAATTTTGTTTTATCATCGATCATGTCCGCTGGGATCACTTTTTTTATGACTTCTTCGATGATTCCATTCTTTATGTTGTCGTATTTAGCGCTTTCGGTGTGTTGTGCGGCAACGACAACAGCATCCACTCGTATTGGGTTGTCGTCAATGTATTCCACCGTTACTTGCGATTTACCATCTGGGCGCAGGAAATCGAGTACGCCATTTTTCCTCACGACTGCAAGTTGCTTACAGACCTTGTGGGCGTAACTTATGGGCATGGGCATGAGCTCTGGGGTATCTTCTGATGCGAACCCAAACATAAGGCCCTGATCTCCGGCTCCCTGCTCCTTGTGAAGTCCTTCGCCTGACGTAACGCCTTGGGCGATATCTGGAGATTGTTTATCTATGGTTGTCAAGACTGCGCAGGTGTTACAATCAAATCCCATTGAGGCGTCGGTGTAGCCGATATCTTTTATGGTGTTTCTGATTATCTGTGGCATATCCACCCATGTTTCGGTGGTTATCTCGCCGGCGATTATTGCAAGCCCTGTGGAAACAAGTGTCTCGCAGGCAACCCGTGAATATTTATCATCCTTAAGCATCGCATCAAGGATTGCGTCTGAAATCTGGTCAGCTACTTTGTCTGGGTGACCTTCAGTAACAGATTCTGAAGTAAATAAATAGTTGGTCATGGACATAACGAAAACTCCCGAAAGTTGTATGTTGAAAAAATGTGGTAGACAATCTATCTAACCTGTTGGCTATTTATCTTGCGTTTGTTAAACCTTCATTAAATTGTTTAAAAACGAGGGGATCTAATGGAGCCAACAATTTAGTCCCACAATTTGTTCCTATTCTTTGCGGAGCTAAATATAGTAAATACTAAGCAATTGTCACTGTTTTGCCGCTTCTCGGTAAAAAAAGTATTTTAGCATTTAAGGAATGAAATGTCAAGAGGTTGTCTCTCAAACTTAGCTACAATATAAATATGAAATATAATTATGTCATATCATGTTTAATAAAAGCGATTAGCTCCTTTTCGGCACTATTATTGATATGGCCCATCGTTGAAGTCTTCGGGGAACCGTTTTGCCATCTCCTCGAAAACGTATTGAGATATTTCTTTGGCAGTTGGAAATAAAAGGGCCTGCTTTGTAATTTCCCGACATTCTTCATAAGAAAAACTTCGGAGTATTTTTTTTACCCGCAAAATAGAGAGGGCATTCATAGATAGCTCGTCCAATCCCATCCCGACAAGGATTGGAAGATAGAGAGGTTCCCCCGCCATTTCTCCGCACATCCCGATGGTGAGGCCCTCCATGTGAGCGCTTGTTACTACCCCTTTAATCATACGCAGCACAGCCGGGTGGAGTGGTTCGTAAAGATAGTTGACGTGCTCGTTTACCCTGTCGATGGCAAGGGAGTATTGTATCAGGTCATTTGTACCGATGCTGAAGAAATCCACCTCTTTTGCCAAAAAGTCGGCAATAGCCATAGCGGAAGGGACTTCCATCATCATCCCAATTTTTATTCCTTCATCAAAAGCTACCCCCCGAGAGCGGAGCTCAACCTTCGCATCCTCAAAAATCTCCTTTGTTTGTCTTATTTCTTCAATTCCGCTTATCATAGGGAACATAACCCTAACGGGTCCAAAATTACTTGCCCTTAAGATTGCTCGAAGCTGATCTTTGAAAATCCCCACTTCTTTCAGACAAAACCTGATTGCCCGAAGCCCCATGGCCGGGTTTAACTCATTTGCAAGTTCCATGGGAGAAAGGAAGCGATCTCCACCAAGGTCAAATGTGCGGATAGTTGTGATTTCTGGTTTTATGTGCTCCACCACGTTTTTGTAGACCTCAAAATGCTCGTCTTCTGTGGGAAGCTTTCTCCTATTAAGATATAAAAATTCTGTTCTATAAAGGCCAATCCCCTGGGCGCCGTGCTCCTCAATAGACTCCAATTCTTGGGGCATTTCAATATTTGCCATCAGACGAATTTCATGACCATCTGTGGTCATAGGAGAAAGCTCTTTGAGGAACAAGAGGTTCCTCTCCTTGTCCAGATATTGCTGGAGTTTCTCCTCGTAGAACTTTATAACCTCCCGTGTGGGATTAATAATTACCTTCCCATCACTCCCGCTAACAATGATGCAATCACCACTCTTGGCGTTTTGGCTTACATTCTCAAGCCCAACTACTGCTGGAATCTCCAGTGACCTTGCCATTATGGCTGTGTGGGAAGTCTTTCCGCCAACATCGGTTACGAAACCCTTGATAATGTTTCGATCTATCTGGGCTGTGTCTGCTGGTGAAAGATCATGAGCGACGATAATAACATCCTCATCAATCCCCGCAAGACTCTCTTGATCTTTCCCCGCCAAGTTCCTCATAATTCGTTCAACTACGTAGTCGATATCACTAACTCTACCGGATAGGTACTCATCTTCGATTGCATCGAACGATTTGTTCAATTTGTCTTGAAACATTTTCAGCGCCCATTCTGCGTTGATATGCTCATCCTTTATGGTCTTTATTGTATCGTCGTTGAGCATTCTGCCCTTAGTAATTAGAAGGTGTGCCTCGATGATATGTTTAAATTCATTATATTTTTCTGGTGGGATTTTTACTTTGACTTCGGAAAGTTGATTGATTGATTTCTTTACAGCTTCTTTAAATCTCCTAATCTCATTTTCAACAGTCTCACTTCTGATAAACCTTGGGGTATATTTTACTTTTGTTCTGTCGAGATAGTATATCTTTCCAATAGCAATCCCGGAAGAGACACCTATGCCGGTGATCCTGACATCTTTCAATTTTTCACGATTTTTCAATTCTTCCACATTTTTTTTAAACTTTGCCATATTATATTACTACTCTTCGCCAAACTTGCTCAAGATTAGATTTCCAAGTTTCCCCACCGCCCTTTCGGCATCCGACCCTTTGGCCACTATTTTGACATATGTTCCCATCGCAGCACCGAGCATTAAAATCCCCATGATGCTCTTACCATTTACTTCCATGCCATCTTTGACAAGAGTTATTTCAGATTCAAATTTGCCCGCCGCTTGGACAAAAAGCACCGCCGCTCTTGCGTGGAAACCAAGTTTATTTACTATCTCAAATTCCCCGGAATAATTATCTTCTGAGTCATTTCCTGAGTTATTGATTTGTTTTTTTTTAATTTCAGACATACAAAAAGACCACAAACATCTTAAAAATGATTCCTACAATAGTTCAGAATCAACCCAAAAGAGAAATTACCACCACACTAATAAAAGAAAAAATATACAGCATCAGAAGTAAAGAGACCCCTTTCTTTCTTGCAAACAGTATTATGAAAAAGGGGACAATAAGAAGTACCCTCAACTCTCTCCAAAAACCGAAACTTTCTATGTCTAAAAAATGCGGGGTAAAAAAAGAAAGTCCAGCCAGTAACACCCCCGTAATTATAACGATCATGCCGCTCAGCCTCTCCGTTACAAGAGGGAGCTTGAGTCTTTGGAAAAAGTTCACAACTCCGATGCCGTGCTTGACCCCTTCCAAAAAACCTTTGATTCTTATCCAGATGTGGACAGAGTTGTAAAGGATGATGAAGACCACCGGCGCTATGAGCCCATTCATAAAGCCCGAAATCACCGCAATTATTGAAAAGAGCGGCTTTAGGGCTGCCCAAAAAAAGGAGTCACCAAGACCGGCGAGGGGCCCAGAAAGCATCTTTTTCATCTCGGAAATATCATCTCTTCCATCTTTCCCATCTTTTCCATCATCTATACTTTTTGCCCGCTCCATACCTGCTGCTGCACCAAGAATTGCTGTTGCCATGTACGGGTGGGTATTAAAAAGCTCAAGGCTGTTTAAGAGGGCTTTTGACCTCATCTTTTTACCTTCGACGGTCTTTAACAGAACAGGAGAAATTCCAAAAGCAAACCCAACGTTTTGCATCCCCTCAAAATTCCAGCACCCCTGGATAAAGAAACTCCTGAAAAAAGTTTTTATCAGGGCAATCCTCAAATGACACCCCCAATTAGTACAAGAATGAGATATGTGGCTCCAAAGGCAACGACAAACTTAAATATCTTTTTGTCTCGCAAGTTATCCAGTATCCCCACTACACCAAAAAAAGGTATTGCAAAATAGACCAATTTGAGAGCGGTGAGGATACTCGCTCCAATTTGTGGATAGATGAGAAAAATCATTATTGTAAGGAGATAGGTTCCGACAACGGTGAAAATTGTAAAAGCAAAAAATATTGCGGAAACGCTCTTTACAATCTGTCTTCCCACTTTTTTTGTATCCCCATCTCTGGCGCCCTCTTTGGCCGTTTTTAAGAAACGGCTATTCAGCTTTCTAAGTTCAATATCAATCCATTTTCCTACCAACGCCAAAGGAATAGCCAATAGTATTGCCAGAGCCAAGACAGCGGTGGGCTCTTCAAGACAATAGCTTCCATGGATCGCCCCGCAAGGATCACTCCTGCAGGAACGGCAACAGCAACAACTGTATCATCGGGGGGAACCGATGTCCCCAGGGGATGTATCCCAAGCCACAAGAGTTCCAGAACCAGTCCAGCCCCAAGCCCCACTGCTGGCTCACCCAATGCAAGACCTGTGATGACCGAAGCTACGATCGGCCTTGATATTAGAAACTGGAACGCTGCAGTCCTGTCAAGGTGGAGAGCGCCACTAATAATGCCCGTCAGCAGAAGGTCAGAAATAACTACAGCTGGCAACATTTAACCACCATTAGCTATATTTACAAGTTTATTGATTTCTAGGGTTTTTTCGTTGGGAACAGATCTTGAATCGATAGATACCCCTTTCTCCACGAACTCAGCAAGGCTCTCACAATCCGAATTCCCCATACAGAGATTTGAGCTGACCTGAACCTTTCCCTCACAAAAATGCATATTTCCGAGGTTTAAGGATTTGAAAACAAATCCTTTATCGTAGGCGTCTTTTGCATCCTTAACATTCTCAAAAAGAATTAGAATATTTTTGTCTTTGAAACCACCGTTTAAGAAATCATCGACAGCCTCTTCCACAGTATCAAAAACCACATTTATTTTGCTCGGTATTGCCATCTCCATAATTGTACGCCTCTGGAGATTTATAGCCACCTCGTTGTTGACCACCAATATTGAATCGGCTCTGGTGAAGGGTATCCACGCCTCAAGAATCTGTCCATGAATCAATCGACTATCGACCCTGACGAGAACAATTCCCATTTTATTTCTTCTTATTTAAAAATTCAGTGGCAACATTGATATTGTCTCTTCCCGATTCCTTGGCTTTGATCGCCAAGGTTTTGAGATCCTTCCCCTCTCTCTCCATTGTCATCCTTATGAGCATTGGGAGGTTCACTCCAGAGACCACCTCCACATCAGCGCTAAGAAAACTCATTGCAAGGTTTGACGGCGTACCTCCGAACATATCTGTCAGGATGATAACACCTTCGCCGCTGTTTACTTCCTTTATGGCATTTTTTATTTCCGTTCTTAGAACTTCCACATCTTTTTTGGGATCGAGAGAGA
>JAUWME010000465.1 GCA_030613285.1 Candidatus Zymogenus sp.
AAACTAAAAAAAGTAAAATTCGCCGCCGCAATCACAAACAGGATAACACCAGAAATCACAAAGCACATGGACATCGTCATCCCCGCTCCACATTGGAGCCAGAAATCGGGAACATACATTAACTCCCAGGGAAATGCCCAAAAAATCGATGCGGTAGTTACAACAACAAACGGCGTGTCCTTATCAAAGGCCACAACAAAGATATTTGCAGATCTTGCAGCAGATCTCAATAAAACGTCAGTAGATTACGATAAATTTGAAAAAGAAATAGAAAAAAGGGTTGCTGATAATTAAACAGGGGTGCTGGGAATGTTTGGGTAGGTGGTTGGGGGGTAGCAGTATTTGGGACGGTAGTTGGGTGGTAGCAGTGATTGAAAGGGGGCTGGAATTTGGGGGGGTGGAGATAAAAGTCAGAAAGTTTGCCAAAATGTTGCTATTAAAGTAGGATACAAAATATCAGGATGGGATTTATAAGAAATGACCTCCAATGAAATTATAAAAATTGTAATAATTGTGGCGGCAACTTTGGCCAAGATCGGTGTTATCATGACCCTGACACTGGGGATGGTGCCGATTCTGACATGGCTTGAAAGAAGGGGAGCAGCCTTCATTCAAGATCGACTGGGGCCAAACAGAACAAGCATCTTCGGGATAGCCCTCTTTGGCCTTATTCAGCCAATTGCCGATGCCGTAAAGCTAATCTTCAAAGAGGATGTCCAACCAAGAAATGCCGACAAATTCCTCTTTAACTTTGCGCCAATGCTCATAGTCTTTGGCGTATTGATAACTTTTTCCGTTATCCCCTTCGGCCCCGATATTGTAATAGAGCTCACCGGAGAGGATCCGAAAACTATAACAATTCCACTGCAACTTGCAGATATAAACGCAGGTATGATTTTTGCGCTGGCATTCTCGTCCTTTGCCACATACGCAATACTCCTTGGAGGATGGGCCTCAAACAACAAATATTCAATCCTGGGCGCCCTCAGAAGCTCAGCGCAGATGATCAGCTACGAAATTACCATGGGGTTGTCTCTCATCGGGCTATTTATGATGTTTAAAACCGTCTCCATAAACGAAATAGTCATAGGTCAGGGACAGTTTCTGTGGGGGATAGTCTGGCAGCCCGTTGGATTTATCCTCTTTCTTGTCACTGCAATGATTGAATCCAACAGGGTGCCATTCGATATGCCGGAAGCGGATTCCGAAATTGTTGCAGGTTTCCACACCGAATACAGCTCCATGAAATTTGCTATGTACTTCATGGGTGAGTACGCCGCCATGGTGGTGCTCTCTGGCCTTATAGTTACCCTGTTTTTGGGTGGGTGGCAGCTGCCGTTTGTAGATATCACTGAATTGGTCAAAAACCAGTATCTCTGTGCCTTATTAGGGTTTTCAATCTTTTTCGGCAAAGTATTATTTTTCCTCTGGTTTTTTGTGTGGACACGCTGGACATTCCCAAGGTTCAGGTTCGACCAAATTATGAATCTTGGATGGAAAATACTCTTCCCACTGGGACTTGTAAACCTCCTTGTAACAGCGCTCTTTGTACTGTTATATTGGGATAAGGTGGAAAGTTTTTTTAACAATATCTCGTTTTTTGCTGGATAGTAATGAAAAGAAAGATAATAAACATCAGCCGACCACGTCAAATGACACTCTGGGAAAGAGCCTATCTTCCAGAAGCGGTCAGGGGACTTTATACCACATTAAGACACGTCTTTATGAAAAAGGTAACTGTCGAGTACCCCGATGAAGAGATGCCCATCCACGAGAATTTTAGGGCGCTTCACAGACTCAACACCGACGATGATGGAAACCTCCTCTGTGTGGCCTGTATGCTATGCGCAACAGTCTGCCCCGCAAACTGCATCACCATCGTTGCCGGGGAATCAGACGATCCCGATATCGAAAAATATCCGGTATCGTACGATATTGACATGGGAAGATGTATCTTCTGCGGGTTTTGCGAAGAGGCGTGCCCAAAAGCGGCAATCGAGCTTACCAAAAATTACAGGCTCGCAGACTACGATAAATCAACCTTTAAATATGACAAGGAACAGCTTTCTAATACACCGATCACCAGGAGGAAAAAGGAATGATCGAGCTGATTATCTTTTATCCAACGGCGGCAATAGTAATATTGTTTTCTATAATGGTGGTCCTTCACAAAAGCCCAATGAGATCGGCGTTGTTTCTTTTGGGGACACTATTTTTCATGGCATTTCTCTTTGCGCTCCTTTCTGCGCATTTTGTAGCAGTGATCCAGATCCTCGTATACGCCGGCGGGATTATCGTTCTCATCCTCTTTGCCATAATGTTGCTGAACCTCCAAAAGGAGGAGGGCGAATATGAACATATCTCCCTTGGCAAAGTTATTTCACTGGGGCTGGGCGGGTTTCTCTTCTTAATATTATCTATTGGCTTTTTGACGATGTACCCCGGATACAGCAGCGACCTTCCTGCAAACTTTGGAACCATTGAAGAGGT
>JAUWME010000349.1 GCA_030613285.1 Candidatus Zymogenus sp.
CTGGCCAAGGTCTTCATAACTTCGAGTACCTCACCGATCATCTCTGGGTCCAGTGCCGACGTCGGTTCATCAAACAACATTATCTTTGGCTGCATGGCCAAGGCTCTGGCAATTGCCACCCGCTGCTGCTGGCCGCCTGAGAGATTAGATGGGAAGACGTCCGCCTTCTCATCAATTCCAACCTTCTCAAGTAGCTCTATCGCTACTTTTTCCGCTTCCTCCTCAGTCCTCTTCCTTACAACTGTTTGGGCCAGAGTGATATTTTCCATCACGGTTTTGTGCGGAAAAAGGTTGAAATGTTGGAAAACCATCCCAATCTCCTCCCTCACCTCGTGAATCTTGACACGGGAATCTCCGATATCGACACCATCGATGATTATTGTACCCTTATCTATCTCTTCAAGCCTGTTTAGACACCGCAAAAAAGTAGACTTCCCGGAACCTGAGGGTCCACAAACGACAACCACCTCTTGGCGATCAATTTCGATGCTCACATCTACCAATGCCCTGATGTGTCCAAAGTTTTTGTAGATGTTTTTGGTTATTATGATGACGTTTGACATCGTCTGCTTTCCTTTTCTAATACTGCAATCAATATTGCACCAATGGATTAATCATCAGTGGCCATAATTTTTTCCATGTTCCACACAACCTTGGAAAGGACCAGCGTAATCACAAGGTAGATAAGAGCCACCAGAGTATAGGCTTCTAATGGTGTAAAATGTACCGCCACATATTCTCGAGACCGACGCAGGATATCCGCCACTGCGATTATCGATACGAGGGATGAATCTTTGAGGAGAGCAATAAATTCGTTTCCTATTGGCGGCAGGATTACTTTAAATCCCTGGGGAATGATGACCTTGCTCATGGTCTGGAAGTTTGTCATCCCAAGAGATTTTGCCGCTTCCATCTGTCCGTGGGAGATGGATTGTATTCCTGCCCTGATGGTCTCTCCCATGTATGCCCCGTAACATATTGACATGGCCAATATGGCAGACACGAGGGGGGGAAATTGCACAAAATGTCCCAGGCCGAAGTGTATATAGAATATTTGAACGAGGAGGGGGATTCCCCTAATGACCTCAATATAGACCGATGCTATCCCCTTTATAAAAACGTTGCTTGAAAGTTTGCCAAGTCCCGCCGTGAGTCCAAGCATCAGGGAAAAGATCATCGCGCCTATGGTGACTTCAAAGGTTACTATGATTCCCGATTTAAGAAAATTTAGGATATCAAGATATGGATCGCTTCTAAAATATATAAGTATAAGAATAGTTGTCAAAGCGGCAAAGAGGGAGACCTTCCACGAATCAAAAAAGTTTGTGTAAATTGCGTGCCTGAGCCCCCCCATCTTTACTTCATGGGTCTCCTGCATCTTATCGAGATCACGATTTACGTTACTAAGAAGGAGCCAAGTCACTACAGCGAATATTATAAGGATGTATGCTATAACGAAACTTGGGGAAAAAATTCCTCCCAACGACCCTTCAAAAAAGGAATTGGAAAGATCGTAAAGTCCCAAACCAAATTTAAGCTTAAACCAGGAGCCATCTTTGCTCACAGCAATTATTTGACTGATTGTCTCTGAATCATACCAGGGTTGAAAAACGTCCCAAAAACGCTCACTGTCATAAATATTTTTATTTAGTCTAAGATTACCATAACCAGCATATTTGTATTTTGTTATCCTCTCAACAATTTCAATTAAAGTATCACCTCTTCTTGTACTATGATGTAACTTATCAATTATACCTTCATCTAACCTTGACAGGATACTTGCATCAAGCCCAGCCACTGTTTCACTCAGACGAATGAATAGAGATTTTATCTTAAAACCAGTGATGAGGTCCCAGAAATTTCTCAGGAGGATTGCTGCAAAACCGAGGAGGAAATAGGTGGCATTTTTGTATAACTTGGCCATGGAGGCAAGATTTGCAATCTCGTCGGTGTTTAGTATTACTTCACTTTTCTTTACTATAGGTATTTTGATAATAAAAATATAATACAGGGCTGTAAAAAGCCAAACAACAATTGTGGCGGCAAATAGATAGAGTCCAGCATTAAAGGTAAAGCTTATTGTGTCAAACCCAAATTTGAAACCGAATATTTGCGATTGACCATAAACAACATCTTTGGCTCGATAAAGATAAGGAGATACATCATTTATTTTTTCGAGATGGGAAGCAACGATGAGAATATATATAAAAATGGCAAAGATGTAAAGACATTCGAGAAGATTGATCGTTTTGAGGAAACGTTTTGCCCTGATATTTCCCCTGTAGATAATGTTAATGGCCGCGATAACTGGAACAAGTAGAATAATTAGAAATGCAATAAATAGAGCTGGCTGCAACCTCTTTGATATCATCAAAAAGGTTTCCCTGTTTATTTTTACAACGCTTTTAATGGTCAGACCTAATACTTCTTCAGAAGCAAAGGTTGAAATCATCATGAAGAAATAAAAGGCAATTCCGATGAATCCCAGGAAGGCATGAAAAGTAATAAGTCTTGCCTTTCTTGTGTCTTCAATCCCCTCCTGATTTATCAAATCCATCAGGGTCCAAAGCCAAAACACAAAAAATGCGATTTCCAGAAGACTAATTACTGTCATATAGTTTATAAGCTCAAACTATTTTCAATTAAAAAAAATTCGGCGGAGTCCTTTTGAGACTCCGCCGAAACCATCGGGCTTATTTTACTTAATTCCCCACTTCTTTTCAAGCTCAGGAATCTTATCACCCTTTTTTACTTCAGCAAGCCCCTTGTTGATTAAATCAACAATTTCGCTGTTCCCTTTTTTGACAACGATACCGTAATCTTCAAGGTCGCCCTTGTTCAGGTCAGCGTTGACAACTGTCAGTTTGCCTTTATACGCATCATTTGTGAGTGCGTAATCAAAAGCAACGGGATGGTCACACACTACCGCAGCAACGTCACCTCTGAGTAAGGCTTCGATGGCGAGTGCATTATCATCGTAGGGTACAAGCTCAACTTTGTCGTTCTTGCTGACAAAGATGGCGCCAGTGGTTCCGTTCTGGGCGCCAATTTTCTTTGCGGCGAGGTCATCCAGAGCCGAGATACCTTCGGCATCTTCAACTTTGAGAATCAAAGCCTGGCTGATGGCATAATAAGGCTCGGTGAAATCGTATTTCAATTTCCTTTCGTCGGTGATGCTGACAGCGGAGATAACCGCATCATACTTGTCTGCATCCAATCCGATGAAGATACCATCCCAGTTGACATTAACAAACTCCACCTCAAACCCGGCGGCTTCTGCGATTGCCCTCATAAAATCGATATCAAACCCTACAATCTCCTCCGTTTTTGAGTCAATATTCTCAAACGGGGGATATGCTGCATCCGTGGCGATTGTCAGTTTGATCATCTCTTCGACAACTTCACCTTCTTCGGTAATTTCACCAGTTTCTTCATCAACCACACCTTCGTCTGCCGGGGCACATCCTTGAACCATCATGAATGATCCAAAAGCCAAGGCAAAGACAAAAAACAGCGCTAAAAGCTTCTTGCTCATAA
>JAUWME010000441.1 GCA_030613285.1 Candidatus Zymogenus sp.
CTGGCCAACGAGTTTAAGGGGGTCGATTTTCCCATCTCGGTGGAGATAAACCCGCACCTTGATAATGCCCCAGAGATGATATCGGAGGCGGAGGAGCTTGCAAAGATATCGGATAATTTTGTCATCAAGATTCCGTGCAACGAGGAGGGGTTGATTGCAACAGGTGTCCTTGCAAAACAAGGAATTAGGACAAACGTGACGCTGGTCTTTTCCGCCTCCCAGGCCCTGCAGGCGGCGAGGGTCGGCGCATTTTTTGTCTCTCCATTTGTGGGATGGAAGGAATCGAGCGGTGAGGACTGCACGGACTTCATCTCGGATATCGTAGATATTTACGACAACTATGCATTTGATTCTGAGATACTGGTTGCGGCGATAAGAAATGGAAAGCACATTGTCGATGCGGCGGTGGATGGCGCCGACATTGTAACCGCAGGCTTTGACGTGTACAGAGAATCATTCAACCACCCCTTCACCGACGAAGGATTGAGAAGGTTTCAGGATGCTTGGGACAAGACGGAGAAGTAGCCTTGATGGTACTGATGATTTAATTGAAGGTTTTTGGGGAGAAGCTTAAAAGCTCCCGTATGATTATGAAAACTAAAATCTCATATAAGAGTGCCAAAGGTGAGCAAGAAATAACCATTGATTCTCAAAGAGTCAATATAGAAGTTGTCTCCCCGTCAGTGCCCACAACAAAACTTGACGATACCCAGATAATCGATTCCCTGATACTCCCCTTTGAGCCCGGCAAGGAAACGCTCTACATCATAAACGACCTTGACAGGCCGACCCCCACGGTCAGGCTTCTTACCTTGTTGGAAAGGCGGTATCCGAAGGCCCTATCAGGGGATGTGCTCGTTGCCACCGGTGCCCACAAGTTGGACAGCTCGGTGGAGGATGTGGGGAAAAGGCTCCTCGGTGGGCTTTACGATGCCTTTTTTGGGCGGATATTTTTCCACGATTCCAGAAACGACCCCACGGTTTTGGTGGGAAAAACTCCCAGGGGAACAGTGGTTGAGGTATCCCAACGTCTTTTTGAATATGAAAAGGTGGTTGCAATAGGAAGCGTTGAGCCGCATTGGTTTGCTGGATACACCGGCGGAAGAAAGTCCCTTGTGCCGGGGATTGCTTCCTTTGAGACCATCAGACAGAACCACTCCTTGGCACTGGCAGATGGTGTGGGGCCGTTGAGAACTTCCGGCAATCCATTGTATGAGGACCTTGACGATGCAGCTGACCTTGTTATCAGTGGCTTGAAAAAAAAGAGGGTCAACTCAACAATTGTCAGCGTGAACACCATCTCCAAAGATGACGATATTTATGGGTTGTCAAACGGCCCTGTCCTTGCAAACGGCCCTGTTCTTGCAAATGGCCCCATTTTGGGAGCCAAAAAAACGTCGATATCATCACTCTTTGATAAGGTGAATGAAATATATATCAAGAAGGCGAAGCCCGCTGATATTGTCGTTGCAATTGCGGAGGCCCCCATGGACAGGGATTTATATCAGGCGATGAAATCGTTTGAGAATGTTCGGGATGCAATAAAACGAGGTGGCTCATATATCCTCGTGGCCACGTGTATCGACGGAATTGGGCCTCCCCACTTTGCCCAGACGATGGCGTTGTCGGCAGATAGAAGCGATCTCGAAAATCGTCTCTCCGGGGAATATCAATTGGGAGACCACAAGTTCAAAAACCCCCTGGAATTTATCAAGGATGGCGGGACGATTTCTGTTGTATCAGAGGAGCTTTTAAAAATTGGCGGGACGGATGGTGTCGGCTTTACCAGAGTTTTTGATAATTTCGATGATGCGCTTGAAACAGAGATGAGAAGACACGACAGTGGTGATGTGAATGTGCTTGTGGTCAAAGATGCGGTAAATCTTGTGGTGATGAGATATTAGAAGGTTCAAAGTGTTGAAATGAAAATAATTTATTTTAAGGCAGATTTCTCGCTCAAGCCAATATCCATATCTATATGACAATGCAGTGGTTTCGGCTGCTAAAAATAATATTTGCATTAGTATAAAGTTGTAAAAGTATTGTAAAAGGAGGAGACTCAATGATACAATTTCTTGCCCATGGAAAGGGGGACAACGTGGCGGTCGCCGTTTCTGACATTAACAGTGGAGAAAAAGCTGCAGGGCTCAACATGGAAACCGATGAGAAGTTCGAGATAAAATCCCAGATGGATATTCCCCTTGGACACAAGATCGCCCTTATCGATTTAAAGGTGGGCGATACGATCATCAAGTACGACAATGACATTGGGCGGGTGGTGGCAGAAATCAAAAAAGGGGATCATGTCCACGTCCACAACGTAAAGACGAAAAGGTGGTAAAGGCCCCGAATTTATTTTGAACCAGAATAAAAGAGAAACAAATAATGAAAGAATTTACATTTATGGGCTACAGGCGGGAAAACGGCAGAGGGGGCGGCAGAAACCACGTCTTGATGCTCCCTCTGGACGACATTTCCAACGCCGCTGGTGAGGCGGTGGCTAACAATATTAACGGGACTCTCGCGATCCCCCACAGCTATGGCAGGCTCCAGTTCGGGGAAGACCTGGATCTCTATTTCCGCACGATGATTGGCGCCGGCAAAAACCCAAACGTTGCGGCGGTGGTGGTAATTGGACTCGAGGGTGGCTGGACAGAAAGGCTCGTCTCTGGAATACGTGAAACAGGAAAGCCGGTGGCC
>JAUWME010000480.1 GCA_030613285.1 Candidatus Zymogenus sp.
AGTGGCCTTGTTTCCCTTTGGTCTCCCAGAACATCCACCGGCAAATCCGCTAATATTGCAAAAAGGGGTTGTTAATCGACCCTCCCTACATAATTGATTGCAACAAGCACTATCGCTCACTTCATCTTACAATACTGAACCGAAAAATATTTGTTGAAAGTCTTGCCAATAGTTTTTTGGAAATGTTCCTCGAAGGTCTCGTAGGTGCCAATATTTAATGGAGGAGCCCGTCTCTCATTCGTCCAAAGAAAGATCTAAACTTGATCGCCTTTGAATAGAGGGTCTTTCGTTTTAGCCTCCCAATGAGCGCCGTGTTGTTGCCAGCGTAGCCGGTTAGGATGTGCAAAAAGTCGTTGTCGTTTACGTTTTTGACGTTTAATATGTCTCCCAACCGAGCCAGCTTTCTGGTTGAGCGGAGAAGACGTCTTAGGCTCCTCAATCGCAATCTGTCTGTGAGCAGTGGAAATATTTTTGCCCGATCAAAATCGATAATGAAGATAGCATCCTCACCAGTTTTGACAAGTAGGTTGTTCATGTTTAGGTCTTTGTGATGTATCCCTGCATCGTGCATTTTTTTTATTGCCGCCCCGGCCCGAAGAAGCACCTCCCCCCTCAGTTTTGTATCGTCCACACCATTGAGAAAATCCGGGAGGTTGATACTGTCGGCAATCTCGGTGGTTGCAATCTGGGCCGTGTAAAAAGGTGACGGGATAAACCAAAACCGCCTCCTCCTCTCAGAGACCCCAATGGCATCTGGCACCGGAACCCCCCTGATCTTTGCTGTTGTAAGACAAAAGAGTTCTTCGAGAGCGCGGTGCCCGATGAAATACCTGTCTCTAAATATTTTACCAAAGAGTCCCCCGTGGCGGTAGCGCCGAACAATGACATCTCCAACGTCCTTGATGGAAATTCTAAAGGCAGTTCCCCTGCCGGATTTTAATGGCTCAGCAACATCTTGGGAGAGGCTGTCTCCATCGTTAGTAAAAAAATCTGATGAGAGGAGGAAATCCTCAAGCCCCCGCTTGATGTAGTGATTTGTATCTCCCTTTTCAATCTTGATGAACCCGTAAGGAAGAAAAGTGTCGGCCCGAAGTTCACTAAGTTTGAGCGGAGGGTATTTTTTTTTATGAGAGATAATATTTTCTTTGGCATTATTCATTCAGGTAAACCCTCGGCACGCGTTTTCCGACGATGCACGTAACCTCATAATTTATGGTGTTTAGCCAGTCGGCCATCTGCTCTGTCGAGATTTCACTTTGATATTGGCGACCAAAGAGAATAACCTCATCGTCCACCCCAGCATCGGGGATATTAGTAACATCTACAATCGTCATATCCATACAAACCCTGCCAAGGATGGGGGCAGGCCTTCCCCTTACCAAGACGTGCCCTACGTTTGAGAGAATCCGTGAATAGCCATCGGCATACCCCACAGGAAGCGTGGCGACGGTCATATCAGCTTTTGTGATGAACGTTCGACCATAGCTTATGGAGGTTTCCTTTGGGACTTTTTTAATAAATCTAATCTTTGTAACAAGGCTCATCGCTGGAGTCAATTTAATTGTTTTTTCAACTTCTTTAGATGGATACAGCCCGTAGAGGATTATCCCCGCCCTTACTGTGGTGAGGTGAGAATTTGGATGGGCCAAAATCCCGCCGCTGTTTGCCATGTGCGTCTTGGGGATGGAAATTCCACTGTTTTTTAATTGCTTGATGAGGTCCAAAAAAGTATCGATCTGCCGATTTGTAAATTGCGTGTCGGCCTCATCGGCAGACGGAAAATGGGTATAAATCCCCTCCACCTTGATGTTTTTTAGGCTATCTAAAAATGAAAGAAATTCAAATACATCATCGGGTTTTATCCCAATCCTCCCCATGCCTGTGTCCACCTTGACATGGACTGGGATTATTTGATTCTTTGATGTGGCTGCATTCAGGGCCTTTGGCAGTTCGGTGTCAGAGATGGTTTGGGCAAGGCCGTGTTTGATAACTGTATCGATGGCCCCAGGGTCATCGGGCGGTGTGAGTCCCAGGACGAGGATTGGAACGTCGATGTTGTTTTCGCGAAGCTCAGCGCCTTCTTGAGGGTATGCAACGCCCAACGATCCCGCCCCCGATTTTATTGCCACGTTTGCCACCTTTACCGCCCCGTGGCCGTAGCCATCAGCTTTAACGATGGCCATAATCTCAACATCCTCCCCCACAAGTCCCCTGATGCCGGACATAGCTTCTCTCACACAGTCGAGATCGACCACAGCTCTTGTGTC
>JAUWME010000312.1 GCA_030613285.1 Candidatus Zymogenus sp.
TTAAACACTGTGCCCCCGGCGGGAGATTTCTGCTGGGTTCCATCCACGATCACCCAGATATGGATATGGAAAAGGTGAAGGTGATGATTGAGGCTACCCACAAATATGGAAAATATCCGATAGCGATATAGATGTAATATAGGATTATTAAAGGGCTGACTTTTTTGGTCCTGCCCTTTTTTTGTAGGACGGACTGCCAGCCTGTCGGCCGGGTGGCACTAAAGAGTTAAATTCGCACTTGTATTGTTTCTGTTTGTTAAAAGCCGTCCAAAATTTCTCTGGAAGTTCATCATACTTTTTAAAGCTTAATTGAATATCAGGAGTGTCAAAGAGGTTGAGAGAGCGACGTGGCGCAAAGTTTTTTTGCAGTGCAAAAATAATTTGCATGGGTCAAAGCGGATGAATTTTGTAACATGTTGGAATGATTAAACATTTGGGAAAACCCCGATTTTACCCACTTTAAATAGTTTTTGTTCTTGTATGAAAATTCCCAAAGATATCAAGTAGATACGCACCCCACTATTTTTGGGTATGGCAAGCATTTTGCAGTTAGAGTTAACAAAGCAAAAGGGAGGTGCAAGGGGGACCAGCAGAGAGACAGCAGGCACTACATATTATTACCAAATGGAGAGGAGGAGTCAAAAATGAAAAGGTTAATTAGAAAGAAGAGTTTTCTTTTTTTTACGTTATCCTTTTTCCTTTTTACGTTTTGCATAGGTTCGGCAGTGCTTGCCCAGGATACCACAGGCGATGATCCTGTTGCGACAGATCCCGGCGATACGACGGATACTTCTGGGGGTGACGACACAGCAACGGGCGACACGGAAGAGACTAAAGACGTAAACTGGAATGATGCGCAATTGGAGAAGGCGGAGAACCTTGCAAATGTAGCGGGAGATCCCGTCGATAGTGCCGAAGCGGATCTTGAGGCTGCAAATGACGCATTGGCAGCAGCCGAGGCGGATCTTGCGGCAGTAAACGATAATCCGGATGCTACACCTGAGGACATTGAGGCGGCAGAGGCGGCCGTGGATTCAGCAAAGGCGGACATTGAATCGACAACGGCAGCACTTGATGAAGCTAATGCAAACAAAGAAGCGGCAGATGCGGCAATGGCCGATCTCGAAGATGCAAATGCCGCAGTAACTGCTGCAGAGGAGGCACTTGCAGCTATAACAGCAAATCCAGACGCTACACCCGAAGAGATTGCTGCGGCAGAAGCGGCCCTGGAAGAGGCGAATGCTAATCATGCTACTGCAGAAACCGCAGCCGATGAGGCCGCAGCAAATGTCGGTGGCGTTTCTGTAGATTCCATAAAAGCGATGCGCGAATCGGGGATGGGATGGGGTGTGATTTGCCACGAACTTGGGATTCATCCCAGTGCACTGGGTCTTAAGAAGGGACAGAAGAAAGAGAGTTTTATGAACAAAGTCAAGGCCGGTGTTGTAAAAACAGTTAAAAGCACCGTTAAAGCCGTAAAAGAAGACAAGCCGTCGATCTTTGGCCAGTCAAAGAAGGGTGATAAAGATAGTACGGTTGGATCGAGTGGGAAGGACAAGGACAAAAAGGGAAAGAGTAAAAGTAATAAAAGCAACAGTAAAAGCGGCGGTAAAAGTGGCGGCAAAGGCGGCGGTAAAGGCGGCGGCAAAGGTGGCGGAAAGAAGTAGTGAGTTGCTCATATGCAGACTAAGTATGGGTGGGGTCTACTGTTTAACAGTAGACCCCCTTTTTTGTTTAAAAAGACTTCAAAAATCTTAGTTAAACACTGTTTAAGATGAAGCTATGAATTGGATGAATTTAAAATATTTGACTGGGAAAAATGACTAAAATGTGATAACAAGGGATATAAATTTAAAAATAAGGAGTGAAAAGCTAAATGACAAGATTTCATAAATGGGGTCCGAGTCTGGAAAGGAGACCCGGAATGAGGAACGAGAGAGGAAAGGGGGGTGGTGGGGGATCGGAAGACATAGGAAAGAAGCTCGGCAAGATATTCAAGATGCTTTTGTTGATTGCGGGGATTGTTGGGCTTGCGGTTATTTTTTTGCTGATGGTCCTTCCTCGTGATAGAGTACCCGCACCACCCATAAAGAAATTTGCTCCACCTGAAAAAATGAATGAAAAACCGAAGGGCGATACAGTAAAGATTGATCCGAAAATAGACAAGGACTCTATAGAGCCTGAAATTGATGAAGACTTGTTTGATCCGGATGAAGATGATTCCGAAACGGTTGTGTTAGAGGAAGACGAGGCAAACGAGGAGAAGATACTCGACTATACCGGAGTTTACATGGGTGCAGGGGAAATTGAAATTGCCAACTCAAGTACTGTGTGGGAACTTTCGATGGAGATTTCCGGCGACCGTTATTTATATGTGGAGGGGAAGGTCAATTACATTGAGGATAGCCGTAATGGAACGGGTAAAGAACTAACCTTTATCATTTTGGAAGATTCAATTGAACTGAAGATTTCTCAAACCTATAAAGATGAAGTTGTAATAACAGGTAACTTTGATGGGGAAAAAGCGAACATTTTTTCGGTAAACGACAGGAGACAGTTTTTCCTTTATGTTACTCCAAGGAAGGTAAATATTGATACAAAACTATTGTTAGAGAAATTGCTAATAAAAAAGGAGAATACACCACTTATAGATATGTCCGGTTTTATCAAGGATGATGGGGCCGTGGTGGGGATGTTTCGCAATCCATTTGGAGATGTTATAGAATACGAGTTGAGCAAGTAAGTGATTAATGTTATAAAAGTAAATCTGAGCAAAGATTATAGGAAATGGGTTTAATTTAAAAAGTTCTAACCGTTGCCGGTTTGCTAAATTTTATTTTAGGTTCAAATATATTTGTAGATATGATATCATATGGGTGCCTTTGTTTGAATCTATAAAGGAGAAGAGAGGTGGATTTTGTAAAAATCTGTTGGAATGGTAGAAGATTTGTTTCGATTGTAGTTGTAACTTTGTTTCTGTCTGTCATGTTTCTTTTTTTGGGCTGCACAAAAGAGGAGCCAACAAAAGAAAACGAACTTTCTGAAACCCTAACGATACTCAACTGGGAAGATTACATCGAGATGGATGTGGTAAAGGAGTTTGAGGAAAAATATAACGTTAATGTTGTCTTTGTGTATTATGAAAACGAAGACGAAATGGTAAGCTTAGTTCAATCGAATCCTGAAAGCTATGACCTTGTCATCGCCAGCGGAAGCGTTGTAAAGAAGATGCAAACCTTACGGCTTATCGGCAAGATTGAAAAAGAGAACATTCCAAATCTTTCCAAGGTTGATGTCAAATTCACCAGCCCCCCGTTTGATAAAAATCTCGAATACTCAATTCCCTATTTATGGGGAACTTCGGGTGTTGCAGTAAATAGGAAATATGTCAAAGATGAGGAAATTGGGTGGGAGATACTTTTTGATAAAAGGTACTCAGGGAAGATTGATATGTTGGACGATATTCAGGAGAACTTTGCCCCGCCTCTAAAGACCTTGGGTGCTTCAATGAACACAAATGATGAGGAGATATTGGAAAAAGCGAGGGTTCTTTTGATGGAGCAGAGGGGGATAATTCGCGGCTATTTTGATTCGTACGAGATTCAGAAGCATCTTGAGGATAGCACAACTTATGTTGCGTATCACTACAGCGGTGATACCTACATGGCAATGGAGAAGAATGAAGACCTGGAGTTTATCGTCCCCAAGGAGGGCTCTCCAATATGGATTGACAACTGGGTGATTCCAACGAATGCGAAGAACAAATATACCGCAGAGGTATTCATCAACTTTGTCCTAATGCCTACGAATATTGCGAAAATATCGAACTACCTCTGGTACGCAAATACGGTACCCGAATCGAGAGAATTCCTGAATGAGGAGCTTCTTAGTTCCGAAGATATTTATATCTCGGATGATATTCTTAAGAAATGTGAGTATTATGTGCCTCTGGAGAGTCAAACTAACATTTTTATGAACAA
>JAUWME010000158.1 GCA_030613285.1 Candidatus Zymogenus sp.
TACAATTTGACTTTTCCAAACAATTCCTCTATGATGCACACTTAATCAATAGTTAATCTGAAAAGTTAATTTGTAAAAGCAAAGTTAATAAATAATTAAAAGAAGGAGTAAAGGTGTTATGGCAAAATCCATGCAGAAAATCAAAGAAGCCATTGTAGAATTGGATTTGGATACTATCCAGGATTTGGTACAGGCTGGCCTTGAAGATGGTCTCGATCCATGGGAAATTGTAAAGGGTGGCATGGGTGATGGAATGGTGGAAGTTGGCAAAAGATTCGATGAGGGCGAGTACTATCTGGCAGACCTGATCCTTGCCGGTGAGGTGATGAAAGAGGGTATGGTGCTATTAGAGGATAAAATCGAATCGGGGGCAATGGGGAAAAAGGGAACTATCGTTGTTGCCACAGTCAAAGGCGATATCCACGACATCGGAAAAAACATTGTCGGGATGCTCCTCTCTGCCGCAGATTTTAAAGTAATCGATGTTGGAGTCGATGTCGACGAAAAGATTATCGTAGATGCTGTAAAAGAAAACAACGCCGATGCCCTGGGCCTTTCAGTACTCCTTACAACCATGATTGGTGGAATCAAAGACACCGTGGATGCCTTAAAAGAAGCGGGACTAAGAGATAAGGTAAAGATCGCCATCGGTGGCGCCTGCACCTCCGAAAAGCTGGCAAAAGAGATGGAAGTTGATGCATACGGCGAGGATGCTGTCCAGTCAGTAAAAATATTCGAGAAACTCATCGCCAACTAAAAGCTGCCGGGGGTTGCTGGGGTTGCTGGGTAATGGTTGATGGGTAATGGTTGCTGAGTTGTGTTGTCGGATTACTGGGGTTGCTGGTAATTATTTTGTGAGGGTGGGGATTAGACAGATTGGAAAATATTGGGAAGGAGTTGGTGAGGGGCAAAGAATAAATACAATTTTAGGGGAGATTGCTGCTTTTGTGGTTGACACAGTGGCAATTTCCCCTTTTTTATTTTTGTAGGGGCAGGCCCCTTCGCCTGCACAAATCTATAGATGGTAAAAAACTGTCTTTGACAATGTTCATTGATGGCATGGTGAAAAGGACGACTATGAAGTGAGAATCAGTTGATACGGGATATAAGGTGGGGGTCAATTTCTCAAGACATCAATTACAACGCGGTTTGGGTTTTTGAGGCTAAAGACTTTATATCCCGCAGTATCTTCCAAATCCAGCACTACGCGAACTATCTTGTCCCTATTTTGCGACCAGCGGATTCTATTTACAAGACCATCCTCAATGCTAATGGGGGAGCTAAGTCCAGGGGGGAGCCTCGTATCGAAAAGGTCAATATAAATCCTTGGCCCCATGCCTACGTCAAGGTTTTCCTCAAGGGATGCGCCATTGTACGTAATTCCGGTGTTAATATCCACAACAATCCTCGTGTGATCGGTGTCGGAAAAATATCGGATCGTCATGACTTCTGCAATGGGCGTTTCTACACGGGGGGGTGGCTGAAGATCGACGGTAGAATTATCTGGCTGATATTTATATGGTTCTCTACTTACTATCTCGGTTTTTGGTGGAACTGTTCTTTTAGTAAGATATTCTTTTTTGTAAGTATTGTCGGATGGCTTATTGGGAGATGGAATCACAATCTCGTTATTGGAAACATTGCCACCGCCGGTGCCGTTATCAATGTTTGGTACTTCTTCTTTTAAAACTACCTCGTCTTTTGTGGTGGTCTCTGGTGGCTCGGCTTTGGCGACCTCTATTTTTGTTGGCACTTTATTTGGCGTCATCAATATCTCAGATGCAGGGGTTTCTTTTTTTGCAACTGGGGTTTTTGCCTCCTCTGCCTTTCTCTTTTTGATATTTGCTGGAGGAACAGGGTCGGCTCTTCGCCCAAAGAATCTTCTCCTCTTGGGCTTCTCTTCTTTAGAAGGCGACTCATATTTTACAGTTTCAATCTTTATAGACTCTTCCACTTTTGGGGGAGACGTCTTCTCTTTAGATGGGGTCTTGTTAATCTTCGCGGTATATCTCTTCTTCATATTTTTTGGGTCATTATCGGTTTTGGCTGCCATCAAAGCCTTGTCCCTGCCGGGAAATGCTTCTGGGTTCGGCTTGATGGTGCTGACCCTGATGAGGTTGTTTTTCAGTTTTTGCTTTTTTATCTCCGCGATGTTTTTCTTGGCGTCCGCACAGAGAGGGTGCTCCGGATATTTCCTCAAAAATCTCTTAAAGGCCTTTTCCGACTTGTAAAGCTCCCCAAGAGTAATTGAATAGTTAAACATCTCACGGTAGATAACCCCCTTGGTAAAAAGGGCCTTTGACGCTTCCTCAGATTTGGGGTAAGACTTTACAACCGACTCGAATTTCTTAATTACATTGAGCCAGAGGGCCTTTGATGATTTTCTGCTCTCAGATCTTAGGAGAGAATCGTAACTATTCTGGGCATACCGAAGTTTGTCTTTGGCGCCACTTGCGATGGCCTGGGGGACAATGAAAAAAAGGGTAGAAATGATCGTAAGCAATACGATGCAGCGCTTTAGTGAAAAACTATATCTGAAAGTTTTTTTGTTCCCGATACTCATAATATTTAGTTGTCGGGGTTTCATAGAATATCTAATTATCTAAAATTTGTAAAAAAAGCTGAATCATTTACAATATTAATATATCTCTCTTTACTACAATAGTGCTATAATTATAGATAACTTAATCAAAATTATACGATACTGTTGTACTTATGTCAAGATATTTTTTGTAATACTTGCATTTATTACAAGGAATGTGTTATTCTTTGGCTATGAAACGGCTAATTGTCCTTTTAATCTTCTCGTTTTTCCTAATAGCGGATGCAAGACCGTTTGATGGCAATAGCGAGGTCATTATGACCTCAAAACATTTTGATGCTTACGGGCAGAGTTGTACAGATTGTAAAATTGTATTCAATGTAGTTTTTTATAACACTTCGGGAAATACGAGGTGTTTTGATTTCGAAGTAACTTTCAAAAAAGGGGGGAAACCCTATGCGAGCTCAAAATACATGGAAAAGGTAGGGCCTTACAAAATTTTGAAGATTGAAAAAATCGTTAAGGTTGATTATGTAGGGTGCAAAGAAAACTATGGGTGTGGTGCAGATCGTATGGACATAAAAATTGACAATGTGGTTTTGTGTTCAGAATAAGATCAACGTTGATGGGGTCTGGGAGGTTTTTGATGAGGGAGAAACGAGACTTTTGAGGAGAGTGGAAAGAGATTTTGAGGAGAATTCGTAGATGTTTTCAAAAAAAATATATGAAAGAGGGTTATATGAAGAAAATTGAAAGTATTATGGTGCCGATAGATTTTTCAGCCACCTTAGATCTACTCATCGAATATGCGATTATGTTTGCAATAAAATTTAACGCAAAACTTTATGTCGTACATATTGTGGAAGATTTCAGCAAATTCTCATCCATCTCGGTTCCCCACATCTCCATGGACAATGTTATGGAAGAGGTCTACAATTCTGCAAAAGTGGAACTAAAGAAATTAGGTGATGAGAAGTTAGAGGGTAAGGTCAAGTATGAATTTATGATAGACAAGGGAGTAGCGTATAAAGAAATCTTGGAATTTGCCGACGAGAAAAACGCTGACTTGATCCTCATCGGAACCCACGGGATGTCGGGGCTTGATAAGATTTTGTTTGGAAGCACAGCCGAAAGAGTGGTTCGTGGTGCGAAGTGTCCCGTGATAATGATAAATCCACATCAATTGGATTGATTACTTAAACAGAGCATTAAATGTAATTCTCGCGAAAGCGGGAATCCAGTAAATATCATTCTGGATCCCCAGTCAAGCTGAGGACGACAGCATTTGTCATTCCCTTTGAATGCGGGAATATAGCAAAATATTGTATGGATTCCTTTGTCTATCAAGCAATGACAGTATAATGGATTCATTTGTCAAGCAGGTAATGACAAAGTAAAAGCAAAATTCCAAACTACTGTAATTGCGAGGAGCTCTGGCGACGAAGCAATCGGGTGATGCCTACCGGGAAGTTTGGAGAGAAAAGAGTACTTTAAAAAAAATTGGTCGCTTGTACAACCCAATTTTCCCACAGGGATAGGCGCTATTAAGAATACACCACGTACGCTCGTGACGGGTTCGCAATGACATGGTATAAAAAAATGTCATTTCATTGGAAAAGGGGAATCCAGTGAAATATTAGCTTGTTGGAGTAGACTTTTTTCATAGGGGGAGTAAATAGAAACGACATTTCTGATATTCTTTTTTGCCTTGATTGTTTTGGCTGCAGCCTTTGAGTTCACCTGTGGATATAACGATTCTGGGGGAATTGTGGCAACGATGGTTTTTACCGGGGCGTTGGAACCAAGAAAGGCGCTTATGCTCGCTGCATTTTTTGAGTTTATCGGGGCACTCTTTTTGGGAACGGCAGTTGCAGAGACCTTCACCCAGGGAATTGTAAAGGTGGTGGATCTCGATATCCTCGTGGTGTGGTCGGCGCTCACAAGCGCTTTAAGCTGGAACATACTTGCGGGCTATCGCGGAATTCCTTCCAGTTCGACCCACGCCATCATAGGCGGTCTTATGGGTGCAGTTTTGATCTCTATTGGACATGAGGCGGTGATTTGGATAAAGATAATCGAAGTCTTTCTGATACTAATACTATCGCCCATTCTTGGGGTGGTCTTCGGTTTTTCATTGACAAAATTGACAAATAAGTTGTTCGGTTCTTTTTCCCCGAAATCGGTAAGAAGCATCTTTTTGAAATCCCAGATTGTGAGCTCGGCGGCATTGTCTCTAAGCCACGGCACAAATGACGCCCAGAAGACTATGGGAATAATCACGCTGGCCCTAATAATTCTCCATAGCCAATACCCTGAAACCATGAGTCCTTTTTATGATGGTGGGGCGGGTTTTAGTGTACCTTTTTGGGTCAAAATGGTTTGCGCCTCGGCAATATCATTAGGGGTTCTTACAGGCGGCGCCAGAATAATGAAGACCCTGGGAGGAGGGATTTACAAGGTTCGCTCTGTACACGGGTTTTCGGCACAGACGTCTTCGGCGGGAATTATCTATCTTTCTGCAATCCTGGGATTTCCTGTCAGCACTACACAGGTGGTTTCTTCATCAATTGTGGGCGCAGGAACGGCCGAGAGGGCTAATGCCGTAAGGTGGAATGTGGTTAGAAATATCATTGCAACGTGGTTGATTACTGTACCGTCAACCATAATTATTGGCGGGGTTATATACTTAATTTTGGATGCTGTTAGGGGATAATTATCTATGAAACTGTTTAGAAAAAAACCGGATTTTTACGGACACCTTTTGAGACAGGCAGAAAATGCCCACGAGGGATTGAAGGCCTTGAAGGAGTTTACGAATAACCAATGTGAGGAATGTGCGATAAGAGTAAATGATTTGGAAAAGAAGGGGGACGAGGAGAGAAGAATCTTGATTGAGGAATTGAACAACACCTTTGTAACACCTTTTGATCGCGAGGATATTTTTCAGCTCTCCCGTGCTCTTGATGATGTGATGGACTATGCGGATTCTGCCGTTGTGGAGCTTGAGATATATGGAATTAAAGCCGACGACCATGTTAAAAAAAAGGTGGATATATTGATTGGGGCTGGAAGTGAGCTTGTAAGATCTATGAAGCATCTCGAGGCATATCCAAAAATAGCAAATGACCATGCCGTCAAGGCAAAAAAATACGAAAATTTTATGGAGGCGGCATATCGTCAGGCAGTCTCCGAGCTATTTTGCGGAACTGACCCGATATATATGTTAAAGATGAGAGAGATTTATCGACACTTGTCAAACTGTGCAGACAGGGTGGACGAGGCGGCAAACATAATCCTAAGTATTGTGATGAAATCCACATGAAAAATTATGTGGAGGAGCGGATGTCCGGTAATTCCGCTTGGAGATATTAGTAATTAAGCGTTTTTACATGAGGATTGAAATGTTGAGAAATAGTAAGGAGAAATGCGATGGGCGGTAACGAAACATTTGACATCAAGGTGGACAAAGAAGCGTGTACAAAGTGCGGAGCCTGCGTGGACGTGTGTCCAGCCCATATTTTTTATATGGAGTCTAAGGAGATTGAAAA
>JAUWME010000416.1 GCA_030613285.1 Candidatus Zymogenus sp.
ATTACGTTAATAACCTTGTTAAAACCGCGGTCGTATTTGTCTTTGTGGTAAGCGATGTCAGAGGCAAAGTATGTTGTTTCGCCATCGCTTTTGATTACCACCCTGTCTTTGTCGTCCCCGTGATCGGTTGTGTTAAACCAGAGCGCCCCATCCTTTTCGTAGATAATACCTTCATCTTGGTATTGCTTAATGGAGTTTTCCACCTGTCCGTCGTCGTAGAGTTTTTTTTCTGAGAACCAGACATCGTATTTTATTCCAAAGTCTTGAAGATCGCTCTTTATTTCATCTAAAATATCTGATAAAGCAAACTTGGTACAGCGACTAATTGCCTCATCCTCATCGATGGAGAGGAGGCCATCCTCCTCTTTGACAACCATCTTTTCTGCAATCTCTTTTATATATTCGCCTTGGTAGTAGTTGTCGTGATAGACAACGTTTTTCCCAAAATGTTCCAAGTATCGGGAGTAAACGCTTTTTCCAAGGGTCTCCATCTGGACACCGGCATCGTTGATGTAATATTCCCGCTCAACGTAAAAACCCGCCGCAGTTAGTATGGAGGCTAATGTGTCGCCTACCACCGCTCCCCGGGCGTGGCCGATGTGGAGTGGGCCTGTGGGGTTTGCGCTGACAAACTCAATCTGGATACGCTTGCCGTTACCGACGTCTAATCTCCCAAAATTTTTATTTTGTACGAGAATTTCTTTTAAAGAATCGAGCCAGACCTTGTTGTTTATTTTGAAGTTAATAAATCCCGGCCCTGCAACCTCGACGCTTTTTACGATGTCGTTGTTTTCGGCGATGTTATTGTTATTTAAGATCTCGGCTATTTTGTCGGCGAGTTCCCTCGGATTTCTTTTTTCCATTGATGCGAGGATTAGCGCAATGTTGGAGGCATAGTCGCCGTGCTTTTGGTCCTTGGGCATTTCAATCTGTGGTTCCGGCAAGAGTTCGGTGTTTATAAAGCCTTCATCTTTGAGATCGGATATAACTGCCCGCACGATATCTGCGAGCTTATTTTTTATCAAAACGAGTTGTCTCCCTCTCCAGTTGTCAACGTATTATTTTTTTTACCAATTACTTTTATTTCTAACTAATCATTTTGTAATCCAACCCCAAACCTCCGCCAACTCTAACATTACCAACCCCCGATACCTCCCCTCAATGCCAGCTCCTCAACTTAAAAATCCAGTAGTTTCTCAATACCGATTCCCCAGTTCAAAAAATATCAACCCGCCCCCCCCAATGTCGACAGCCCCGGTATGGTATTACCATTTCCAGTATTTGTCTTTAGAAGGTGTCTTGGATTCCTCGACAATCTCTTCTATTGGCTCCATATCGGGTGAATCTTTTATGGAGAGATCCTTTGTGAAATCTGAACAGTGTAGTGCGCTTCCGGAGGAAGATGAAAATTTCTTTTGGCAATTTCTCCTCCATGCACAAATGGCACAATATTTTTTATCAACTGTCATTTGCCCCTCCTGAAGGAACTGAAGATTTCCTTTTATAGCTTCTACTGATATAGTAACACAAAAGTGTTAAAGGGTGAATAGTTTATTTGAAAAAACTTTTATCCCTGTCTTTTTTTCTTGCGCTGTTTAAAAAGTCGAAGCAGGACTTTTTGTCGTAGAGTTCAGGACGGCGGTCTTTGAAAAAAGGCCACATTTCCCTCACCTCTTTTAGCATATTGAGATTTATCTCGTGGATTGACAAACCGTCGTTCATTCCTGATGGCTCGCCGATCATCTCGCCATTTGGGTCTACCAAAAAGGATTCGCCGTAAAAATCTTGCGCTTTTTCACTTCCGGTTCTATTTATACGAAGTACAAAGAGGCCGTTGGTTATGGCATTGGCCATGATGACTTTTTCCCATTTCTCGTGGGTTTTCATGGCGGCGGCTGTGGGGGCGATGATTAACTCAGCTCCACCGAGTCCCAGGGCACGGCTTCCTTCTGGGAAAAAGTTGTCCCAACAAATCTGAACGCCGAGTTTTATATATTTTGTTTGAAAGACTGGAAACGGGTTTTTTGTACCCATCTTACCGTACCCGTACCCTGGGGTGAAGTAGCTCTTTTCGTACCAGAGGGGAATTTGGGGGATGTGAACTTTTCTATATTTCCCAAGATATTTGCCGTCGGCATCGATGATTGCAGCAGAGTTGTAAAACATTTTTTTGTCTGAATCTTTATTGCTTGATCTTCCAATCTCCAAAATTGGAAGGATGAGCACCATGTCCATCTTTTTGGCAAGAGGTGAGAATTCCTCGACAATGGGGCCGGGAATTGTCTCTGCAAAGTTGGTGGGGTCTGCCGTTTTTGTGTGGGGAAACCACGGGAGATGAAAAAGCTCGGCAAAGGATGCCCCTTTGATATCTTCTTTGTGGGCAAGCTCAAGGAGTTCTTTGCCTTTTGCGATATTATGCTCTGGGTCTTCTGTGGCTTTGAACTGAATTCCAGCGATTTTAAAAATATCTGCGATGGCAACTAACTCCTGTTTGTTGTGAGTAAAAATTGGTTGGTTTTGCCGATACGCCAGTTTACTTCTTTCTTAAGGCATATAATATATTGCAAATGATTTGTAGTCAAGACTTTTTGTTTAGGTATTTGTTTCATTTGGATATTAAATATTAGATTGACACTTCCAAAGAAAACTAATAACATATTTTTAGGGACTTGGAATATCGATACTCGAAGGCACATATTAAAGACAAAAAAGAAATAGTCAAAAGAACTATGAAAAAGACAATAACTCAAGTGAGGCAAAAAACGGCGGAAATCCTAAACGAAAATGCCCGCCATGTAAACAGCCGGGTTGTTAAGAGGATCACGGCGGTTGTCGGTGAGGAGAATGTCTATTATACAAAGACGTTG
>JAUWME010000346.1 GCA_030613285.1 Candidatus Zymogenus sp.
TTACCCGGATGTTGGAGTAAAGATCGCCGCATTTCTCTTCTTTGTGGCCCTTGCCGTTGTGGGTAATAAGATTATATGCGGGTGGGCCTGTCCCTTTGGGGCGCTCCAAGAGCTGATCTACACCATCCCACTTTTTAAAAAGTTGAAGCGTAAAAGCATCCCCTTTGTGGTCACGAACACAATTCGCGCCACCCTCTTTGTTGTGATGTTGTTTTTGCTCTTTGGCATAGTCGGTGGGAAAAAGGGTTTTGTTCTCTATCATGCAATAAACCCCTTTGACCTTTTTAACTTCGATTTTGAGACGATTTCTGTTATTATTACAATCACAGCTTCCCTTGTGATTGGTGCTGTGATGTATCGGCCCTTTTGTCGGCTTATCTGCCCCTTCGGGTTAATCTCGTGGATTGCAGAATTTGCAAGTTTCTACAGGGTCAAGATTGACCACAATCTCTGTACCGAGTGTGGGGCGTGCATCAAGGTGTGTCCATCCGGGACCGCAAAAGGACGTGTGGAGAAAAAAGTGATTGTGGCAGATTGCTTCAGTTGCACAAGATGCCTCAACGTTTGCCCAGAAGACGCCCTTGTTTACGGGTGTGCTTTTTGTAAAAGTGAAAAGAAGGGGGAGTAATAGCCACTGCCTCTAAAAATTGTTTTGACACGCAAGATATTGAAGATATAGACACGAGATGTAATGTACCCCGATCTGTTGAAAATAGATGACTATTATATTGTAATGTAAGGTGTAAAGTAGGAAGCCTATGAATATTATTGAAACTCAAATTGACACTTCAACCGATGAGTTTAAGAAAAATGTTGAGGCGATGGAGACGCTGGTGACCAACCTCAAAGAGGAGCTAAGGGTGGCCGGTTATGAACGCTCCCAGAGGTCTAAGGATCGCCTTGCCCAACAGGGGAAGCTCCCGGTCAGGAAAAAGCTCGAACTCCTCTTGGACAGAAACACCCCCTTCCTCGAAATTGCTCCCTTGGCCGCCAAAGGGATGTACGACGGCAAGATACACGGGGCTGGTCTCGTGTCGGGAATTGGCGTCGTTAAGGGAAGGGAGGTCCTCGTAACCGCAAGTGATCCAACCATCAAGGGTGGCGCTGCATATCCCATGACGAACAAGAAGGTCCTCCGCTGCCAGACGATCGTCATGGAGAACCGCCTCCCCGGGGTCTGTATGCTCGATTCCGCCGGGGGGTATCTCCCCCTCCAGTCGGAGATATTCCCGGATATCGACGACGGCGGAAGGGTGTTTTACAATCAGGCTATGATGTCGAAGATGGGCATTCCCCAGATAGTGGCGGTGATGGGACTCTGCACGGCTGGTGGGGCGTATGTTCCAGCAATGTCTGACGATGTTGTCCATGTAAAGGGAACAGGGGCGATCTTTCTTGGAGGCCCGCCGCTGGTTATGGCTGCCACGGGAGAAGAGGTAACGGCAGATGAGTTGGGCGGCGCCGATGTCCACTGTAGAGAGTCTGGTGTCTCCGACTATTTTGCCGAGGATGACACCCACGCAATTTCGATATTACGCGATATTGTGGGAAACCTCCCAACAAACGAAAAAGCCATGTATCCGGTACAGGAGCCAAAGCCACCCCTCTACGATCCTAAAGAAATGTACGGCATTGTCAACACAAACCTCAGAATCCCCTATGACATCAGGGAGCTTATCGCTCGTATGGTGGATGGGAGCGAGTTTTTGGAGTTCAAGGAACTTTACGGCCCGTCCATCGTTTGTGGCTGGGCACACATCCACGGCTATCCCGTGGGAATTGTTGCCAACAACGGCGTCCTCTTCTCTGACAGCTCACTTAAGGCAACCCAGTTCATCCAGCTTTGCGACAAGAGAAAGATTCCCCTTGTTTTTCTCCAAAACATCAGCGGGTTTATGATCGGCAAGGAATATGAGCGGGGAGGGATTACCAAAAACGGCCACAAGATGGTCACCGCCGTCTCGTGCTCCACGGTGCCAAAGTTCACGGTGATTGTGGGGGCGTCATTTGGGGCGGGGAACTACGCCATGTGCGGCAGGGCATATTCACCCAGATTTCTCTGGATGTGGCCCCATGCCGAGATTGGAGTAATGGGAGGCGAGCAGGCGTCGGATGTTCTGGTTCGATTGCAGCAGGACAAAAAGGAAAAGGCGGGAGAACCGCCCATGACTGAAGAAGAAATCGAGCAATTAAAACAGCCCATCATCGATACGTTGAAGAGAGAGGCAAACGCATATTACAGCACTGCAAACCTCTGGGACGACGGTATCCTCGACCCTGCGGACACAAGGGATGTGTTGGGGCTGGCCATATCGGCGGCAATGAATGCCCCCTTGAGGGATGACACCTTCGGCTACGGGACGTTCAGGATGTGAGTTCCCAAGATTATTTAAGACTCTAATTATGTACAAAATGACAGGATAGCCGTTAGCCAAACCAAGTCAAACCAAATAAAACTAATTACTGCAAAGTGAAATGGAGATCAATAGTGAAAGCATTGTTCAAAAAGGTACTCATTGCAAACAGGGGAGAGATTGCCGTTCGGGTCATAAAGACCTTGCGGGAGATGGGGATTGGGTCTTTGGCTCTTTACTCGGACGCGGATGAGCTTTCCCTCCACAGGCTTTTGGCGGATGAGGCTATGCCTCTCGGAGATTCCACCCCAACCGAGAGTTATCTTAACATTGAAAAAATAATCAATATTGCAAAAAAGTCCGGGGCGGATGCCATTCACCCCGGCTACGGCTTTCTTGCGGAAAACGCCGATTTTCAGGAGCAGTGCGAAGCGGCAGGCATTGTCTTCATTGGCCCCCCTGCAGCAGCGATTAGGGATTTGGGTGATAAAACTGTTGCCCGAAGGATGATGATAAAAAATGGCGTGCCGGTAATTCCGGGGATGGCCAAACCCGTCTCTGATCCGGCGGAGATTGCTGTTGAGGCCGACAAGTTGGGCTACCCCGTAATGATCAAGGCCGCAAAAGGTGGCGGGGGAAAGGGGATGAGGATTGTAACCTCAAAAGACGAAATTGAGGTGGCAACACAGGAGGCCACCAGCGAGGCTTTGGCAGCCTTTGGCAATGGCGATATTTTCTTAGAAAAATATATCGAGAGACCTCGACACATCGAGTTTCAAATCCTTGTGGACAAAGACGGAAATGCGGTTCACCTCTTTGAAAGGGAATGTTCCATCCAGAGGCGACACCAGAAGATAATCGAGGAGACCCCGTCAGTTTTTATGACGCCACAGCTGAGAGAGGAGATGGGGAACGCTGCGGTAACTGCGGTAAAGGCCGCTGGTTACGTCAACGCCGGAACGGTGGAGTTTGTTGTGGATGGTGATGGGGATTTCTATTTTCTGGAAGTGAATACGAGGCTTCAGGTGGAGCACCCCATAACTGAGATGATTACGGGGATTGATCTCGTCAAAAAGCAGATGGAGATTGCGGCGGGGGTGCCGCTGAACTTGAAGCAGGAAAATATTTACACATCAGGAGACGCCATTGAGGCCAGTGTCTATGCCGAAGACCCAGAAAACAATTTCTTCCCATCGGCGGGAAA
>JAUWME010000172.1 GCA_030613285.1 Candidatus Zymogenus sp.
GAGTTCGTGGGAAAGGTTCATCAAACCATCTACGTCTCCGCCACGCCGGCGGACTACGAGATTGAGAAATCAAAGGGAATCGTCGTCGAGCAGATAATCAGACCCACGGGGTTGATGGATCCAAAAATCGAGGGGAAGCCCGCAACACATCAGGTTGACGACCTTTATGATGAAATCAAGGCGAAAATCGAGGTGGGCGACAGGGTTCTTGTCACAACCTTGACAAAGAGGATGGCCGAAGACCTGACTGAATATTACACCGGGCTGGGTGTCCGCGCCAGATACCTCCACTCTGACATCGATACGTTGGAAAGGGTTGAGATTATCAGAGATTTGAGGCTTGGGAAGTTTGACGTCCTTGTGGGGATTAATCTACTGCGGGAGGGGCTTGATCTTCCGGAGGTGTCTCTTGTGGCAATCTTAGATGCCGACAAGGAGGGTTTTTTGCGATCTGAAAAATCCCTTATCCAGACCAGTGGCAGGACGGCAAGAAACATAAACGGGAAGGTTATCATGTACGCCGACAAAATTACAAGGTCTATGGAGACGGCCATCCGGGAGACAAAGAGGAGGCGAAAGATTCAAAACGAGTACAACATCAAAAATGGCATTACGCCGGAATCGATTAAGAAGGGTATCAGCGACATATTAACTTCTGTATTTGAGAAGGACTACTATACCATTCCCATTGATGTCGATGAGAAGGAGCTCAGGTTTAAGTCTGATGGTGAGGTTAGGCAGCACATTTTGAAGCTGAAAAAGCAGATGCGAGATGCGGCGAAAGACCTTGACTTTGAGAAGGCGGCGAAATTGCGGGACAGAATCCTTGACCTTGAGCGGGAAGACCTGGGGATTTGATTTATTGTATGTGTTGATGGGGAAGTGAAGACATTATAAATACCTTTCTGCAAAAAACAATTCAATCACTGAAAGAAGACTAACTCAACTTGGCAACCTGAAATCAAGCAAGGCTCACCCCTGTCTCCCCTCAATGAGAAGCAGCAAAATCACAGAACCCATTGAGAGGCGCCTATCTAAAACCGAATTTAAGTCCATGGAAAAATCGATGTCAAACTTGTGAAGAAAAATGTTGAACCTCTGGTAAATCGTCCCGACGACCTCCTCCGAATTCGCCATAGTGATAACGTACCTCTGGGGAATTAGGTTGATGAGCCTGCTCATAATTGCCATCAGCGTCGATTCTTCCTGCATTGTTGCAACGACATTATCGGCAGTATCCATTATCATCCATTCATCCTTGATGATCGATTTTAGCCCCTTCCTTTTTATAGCGCCGACTTTTTCTCCCGTGGCCGAATCAACCATATCGTACGCCGCGGCAAAGTCGATAATCTGTCTTGCTTTTATATTTAAAAGAGGTTTTGTCTGGGCCTCATCTGTAAAAACCGTAATATCTTCCTTCAGCTTAAACATCTTCTGCCTGACATAACAGACCAAACCACCTGCCTGATTGTTGATAAATACCTGCCCAGCCAGCGCAAAAAACTTTCTCCTTGCCTCAAACCTTGTATCGTTTAAAAAAACCACTGTTTACTCCTTAATAGTACAAATTGCCTAACACTAAACAAATTAACAACCACACCCCTCACCAGCAATCAGATCAAGCCAATAGCCGCCTACCTTCTCAAGGGGCACCTCCTCCACCTGCACCACCACCGGCTGCACCACCTCCTTCTGGACTCTTGCCACCGCGAATTTTTCCCGTATTATGATTCATATCACGATTATTTTTCCTACCCTTTGTATTCTTGTTCTTTTTTTCACTGTTCATTGAATCAATCTTCTTTTTACCTTTTAAGCCCTTAATACTATTTGCCTTGTCACGAACGCCCTTGTTTGTAAAACCCATGGTGTCATTAAATTTTTCTGCACGCTCTTTAGAAAGCTCTGCTGGTTTACCGGGTTTGACGCCAGTTTCAATTGACATTGTTCTATTTGCCCCAATTGAAATGGGCTCCACCTTTTCCATATCGCCGCCATCGCCAAAACTCCTCATCTTCACTATTTTATGCTTCATCGAGAGCTCACCTTCGATACAGAAAAGCTCGGTCTTTGCGGTGTCAAAGTCATAGTAAACACCAAAATCCGTTCCCCTAACCCCAATGGTAGCATTTTCCGTTTCAATTTCAAATTTAGAATCCTTGTGAATAAACGGGGCCACAACCGCCCTGATCTTCCCGTAAAACAGATAGAATTTATTTTCTGATAGCTTTGTAATTTCCACCATCCCCATATTCTTTACAACTATATGGCTTTCTGAACCGATCTTGACAATACTCCCATCTGGGAGCTCAAGATTCACCATACTGTTTGACTTGGTCTTTATTTGATCCCCTTTTGTGATATTAGTGTTTTCTTTTAGCATGATCCACAAATCAGCCTTATTGTATTTTACCGTAACCGACCCATCAATTGAGAGCACCTTTGAGTGAACACGAGCTTCCTCTTGGGCGTGGAGATGGTAGGTCAACGCAAACCCAAAAAGGAATGTTACAAAAAGAAGACACCCAAAAACCTTTACAATATTGTTATTCTTCAGGCTGTTCTCCAAAGTGTTCTTCAAAATATTATCGTTCATAATATTCCCTCCAGCTTTTCCAAAATCGATTACTTTTCCAATATTACCACACTTTTTTATGAAAACAACACAAAACAAATAAAATTGGGAAATATCTCCGGTATCAAAACAATTTTTGTCAAGGTTCTCGTTCGCCAGAGGTGACGGCGATATTTGCTCCTTTGGGTTTATTCCGTTAGGGAGATCCACCCTTGACAAATTTTGAAATTCTGCTACCCTCAAATCTATCACCTATATCTCAAAAAGGTTTTAAAAAGTACATCTCCCTTTTTATCAGGTACTCATTAATGGAACAAACCATATTTTCAAATATAGGAGGCAATAAATGGCAGAGAAAGAAAAACTGTGCGTCATTTGGAGCTCGGCGGATAAAGGCGTCGCATCAAGCATGGTCTTCATGTACACGCTTAACTCAAAGCTCCACAATTGGTTCAAAACCGTCAGACTCGTTGTCTGGGGGCCGTCGTCAAAGCTCCTGTCAGAAGATAGTGAACTTCAGGACTACATCGCCAAAATGAAGGGGGCGGGTGTAGAACTTCAAGCGTGCAAGTCCTGCGCCGATATGTATGGAGTGGCTGATGACCTCACAGCAATGGGTGTCGAGGTGAAGTATATGGGAGAGCCGCTGACCGTGATGCTTAAGGACGACTGGGCGACGCTGACGTTTTAGAATCTCATTTTGGATTTTCTTAAGAAGGCACCTTTATTTGGGTTTGAAAAATCCATACTATTTGAAAATCAAACTGATATCTAACTAAAACGCTATTTACAAAATAGACTATGTATTGTATACTCTTTAACCTGTGTCTGAAATTGATATATAAATAATTGATTTATGAAATGATACACCCAGAAAGAATTGACCGAAGGACGTATCTCAAACGAATGGTAACCCTGTCAAAGAGGATTGCGATGTTTTCCCTCTTCCCCTCATGCTCAAGCGGCAATGACGCCAACGATTCCCAATATGAAAAGGCTTTGATAGCAAACTATGGAGATATTTCCCTCAGCGAGTACGCTATGAAAAAACTCCACCACGGGAAGGGATGTTTTCTTAACCCCTTTGAATATAACAAAGAGCTGGGTGGGTTGATGCCAATCATCAAATGGAAGCTTTTGGCCGAGAACAAATTTAGGGAATATTATAAGGATGAGAAAGTCGTAACCGTCAACGTGGACTGGGACGCCGTTAAAGATCACAACGGGCTTTCTGTTACGTTTCTCAAACACTCCACCATACTGATAAAGGATCGGGGCACGTACATTCTTGTTGACCCCGTCTTCTTCAGGTTCATCAGGACTGCAAAAGACTTCACCCCTCTGGGATTTGAAATCAAAGAGATGCCCGCTCCCGACCATATCCTCATCACCCACGGCCACCGAGATCACCTTGATATCAATTCATTAAAAAGCCTTGAGGTAAATACCCACGTCATTATCCCCTTAGGCTACGATGACATTTTCAAAACTTTGAAGATGACCAACCGCACCCAACTGGACTGGTATGACAAATACAGCGATGGGAAAAGGGAGATAATCTTTCTGCCGTGCCACCACTGGACTATGAGAGACCCCATCAAAGGGCCGAACCACTCTCTTTGGGGATCATATCTCATCAAGACGGCCACAGGCGGAAATATTTTCGTATCCGGGGATACAGCCTATTTCGACCATTGCAAGGAGATAGGCGAGCAATTTGAGATTGATCTTGCAATAATAAACCTCAGCGCCTACGAGCCGAGATGGTTTATGAAGTCGGGCCATATAAACCCTGAGGAAGCGGTGAGAATCTTCAAAGAACTGAACGCAAAAAGATTGATGGTGGTTCATTGGGGGACGTTTCGACTGGGGGACGAGCCGGTACATTTTCCTCCCATCGATATTGAGCGGGAGATGAAAAAGGCGGGTCTTTCGGAGCAACTGGTTAAGATAGTCCACGGGGAGACCCTCTTTATGTAGGA
Source organism: Candidatus Zymogenus sp. (assembly GCA_030613285.1). Taxonomy (GTDB): domain Bacteria; phylum Desulfobacterota; class Zymogenia; order Zymogenales; family Zymogenaceae; genus Zymogenus. The sequence continues at coordinate 4,561 of JAUWME010000172.1, forward strand.
CACTCGGCAATTGCAAAACAAACTATCGAAATTGTTTAGTCAGAAACTGTAACTTAAATAGAGGTTGATATGAAGACAAGGATTACAGAGCTTTTTGGAATTGAGTACCCGATAATTCTTTCGGGAATGAGCTGGATTAGTGTTCCTAAGGTGGTGGCCGCTGTCTCCAACGCCGGAGGATTGGGGATTTTAGCGACGGGCCCTCTCAGCCTTGACGAAACGAGAGAGGCGATAAGGGAAGTTAGATCGCTCACAGACAAACCATTTGGAGCCAATGCATCATTGTTGCTCCCCGGCGGGACAGATAATGCCGCCATTCTCATTGAGGAAAAAGTTCCGGTGATAAATTTTGCCCTCGGCAAAGGGGACTGGATTGTCAAGGCCGTCCATGAATATGGCGGCAAGGTGGTCGCCACGGTGATAAACAGCTACCATGCTGGTCGCGCCCAGGACTACGGGACAGATGCCCTGATTGTTACGGGGCACGAGGCAGCGGGACACGGCGGGGATGCTACAAGTATCGTCCTTATTCCAAGTATTGCAAAAAGCATGAAGATTCCAATTATCGCAGCAGGGGGATTTACAACAGGCGGGGGATTGGCCGCAGCCCTTGCCTTGGGCGCCCACGGAATTGCAATGGGCAGCAGGTTTATGACCACAGCCGAGAGCCCCCTTCACGAAAATTTTAAGGAATTATCTGTCAAAAAGACCATATACGATACTATTTATACAGTAAGGATCGACGGGATCCCGTGTCGATTTATGGACGCAAAGGGTGCTCGCAGGGCGAAGAAGAGGGGGCTTAATCTCTTCGCTGCGTTTTTAAACTCAAGAATTATTTCAAAGCAGTTAAATCTCCCTTATTTTAAACTATTCTTGGGCGTGCTTGCATCCGGCCCAAAAAATGCCAAGCAGATGGCGTTTCTTGCAAATGCATATCGTGCGGCATGCCTTGCCACAGAAGATGGTGATATAGAGAGGGGGGTACTGCCTGTGGGGCAGGCGACGGGATTGATTGATGATGTTCCAACAATCAAGGAGTTGATGGAAAGAATAGTTGAGGAAGCAATTGAGGCCAGAGAGCAAATCAAAGAGATGATTTAATCAAGGGGCGCCAAAGCAATTTGTGCAATCCATGGAAAGTGGAATAAGTTGCGATAAATCCAATGATGAGAGCGGTGGTTTTCGGTTTGTTTCTTAAAAAGAATTGCTTTTGTTTCAATTTTG
>JAUWME010000120.1 GCA_030613285.1 Candidatus Zymogenus sp.
GACCTTGTCTCTTCAGCCGTAGCGAGTGAGCTGAAGGCAGAAAAGCTGATCCTTTTGACTTATGTTGCCGGGGTTATGATTAACGATTCTCTCGTAAGTTCCCTTACGGCAAAAGAGGCAGTAAGATTGATAGACACCGGAGAGATAACCGGCGGAATGATCCCGAAGGTTAAATGCTGCATCGACGCCCTTGCTGAAGGTGTCAAAAAGACTCACATCGTTGACGGAAGGGTACACCACTCGGTGCTGCTGGAGCTTTTTACCGACGGCGGTGTTGGGACTCAGATTGTGCCAGAATAGTGTTGTTTTGCAGCAATAGAGATTGTGCGCTGAAACATAATATTGAATAGTATGAATAATAAATAGGCCATAGATAATAGGAAGGAAATTTTAAAGTGAACCTCAAATACGACTACCACAACATTATGAACACCTACAGCCCAATCTCCATTGAGTTGGAAAGGGGAGAAGGCCCGTATCTCTGGGATGTAGAGGGCGATAAATACCTCGATTTTGTGGCAGGAATTGCTGTCATGAACCTCGGCCACTCCCACCCAAAGGTGGTGGAAGCGGTTAAGGAGCAGGCAGAAAGGCTTGTCCATGTTTCCAACCTCTATTATATTCCAAAGCAGGCTGTTATCGCCGAGCTTATCTGCGACACTTCCTTTGGAGAAAAGTGTTTTTTTGCAAACAGTGGCGCCGAGGCAATTGAGGCGGCGATAAAACTCGCCCGCAAATTTGGGCTTACAAAAAAGGGAGAGGACGCCATCGAGATTATTACCGCCGATGGCTCCTTTCACGGCCGTACGATGGGGGCAATGGCCGCCACAGCTCAGCCAAAAATACAAAGTGGGTTTGGCCCTTTGACGCCGGGATTTCACTACGTCCCATATGGGGATCTTCAGGCTGTCGAAGAGGCGGTTACAGAAAACACAGCGGCGATAATCTTGGAGCCGATTCAAGGGGAAAATGGCATTATTGTTCCCCCAGAGTATTACCTCCCCGGTGTAAGGGAGATTGCAAACACCGAAAACATCCTTTTAATTTTAGACGAAATACAGACCGGCATGGGGAGAACGGGAACGCTTTTCGCCTATGAAGATTCGGGGATTGAGCCGGACGTGATGGTGCTTGCCAAGGGGCTTGCCGGGGGATTTCCCATGGGAGCGCTCGTTGTTGGCAAGAAGGCCGCAGACGTCTTCACTCCGGGAGATCACGCATCCACCTTTGGCGGAAATCCCTTTGTATCAGCGGCGGCGGCAGCCGTGATTACAACGATCTTGGAAGAGGGTATCCTCAACAACTGCAAGAAAGTGGGGGAATATTTCATTGAGCAACTAAAAGAACTGCAAAAAAAGTTCGACTTTATAAAGGAGGTCAGGGGCAAGGGACTCCTGATCGGGATGGAGCTTGATCTCAAAACTGTAAAAGACGCAAAGTTGATAGTCGACGAAATGAGATTGGAAAAAATCCTCATTAACCTCGTCCAGAACCGCATCCTCAGGTTCACCCCGCCCCTTATTGTCAACAAGTACCACGTCGATGAGGTTATAACGTCGTTGGATGATGTTTTTTCCAAAATAGTTTGAGATTATATTAAAATGGAAAAGTAAAATGGACAAGGGAAAAAAAGACTTTTTAAGGCTCTCGGATATATCGAGGGACGAAGGGCTCAAAATAATCGAGAGGGCAAAGGACCTAAAGGTCAGGCTAAAAAACGAGGTGACATACCAGCCGATGAAGGGTAAGACCCTGGCCATGATATTCGAAAAACCTTCCACCAGAACCCGTATCTCGTTTGAGACGGGGATTTATCAGATGGGCGGGCAGCCCATCTATCTCGGCTCCGGGGATATCCAACTCTCCCGGGGAGAAAGCGTGGCGGATACCGCCCGCGTCCTTTCTCGATACGTCAACATGGTGATGATAAGGGCGTTTTCTCAAGATATGGTGGAGGAGTTCGCCAGAGAAAGTACAGTCCCTGTAATTAACGGGCTTACCGATCTTACCCACCCCTGTCAGGTGATGAGCGACCTCTTTACCATCGCAGAATTGAGGGGTTGGCATCTCGACGATCTTGCTGTAACATATGTGGGCGACGGCAACAACCTCACAAATTCGTGGATCACTGCCGCTGTTACCTTCGGTTTTGAACTGACCATCTCTTGCCCCGAAGAGTTGATGCCCGATAGCGAGATTTTGAGTTTGGGAATGGAAAAAGCTGATGGAAAGATAAAGGTTGAGGAAGACCCGAAGGTGGGAGTCGCCAACTCCGAGGTTGTCTATACCGACACGTGGATGAGCATGGGAGAAGCCCCAGACCTAAAGGAGTGGAAGCTCGATCTGCTCAAACCCTATCAGATTAACGAGGAGCTTTTAAAATCAGCCCCAAAGGATGCAGTTGTGATGCATTGTCTTCCGGCGCATCGGGGTGAAGAGATAACAGATGAGGTCATGGACGGGAAACGCTCCATCGTATACGTTCAGGCAGAGAACCGTCTTCACGTCCAGAAGGCTATCATGGACATTTTAAACCAACGGCAGGAGACATCGGGTGACAGTTAATATTAAGAAAGTTGTAGTGGCATATTCCGGGGGGCTGGATACCTCGGTCATCTTAAAGTGGATAAAGGAAAATTATGACGCTGAAGTAATCGCTTTTACGGCAGATGTGGGACAAGGTGCAGAAGAGCTTGAAGGTCTCAAGGAGAAGGCCCTAAAAACAGGCGCCGACAAAGTCTATATCGAAGATTTGAGGGAAGAGTTCGTCTCGGACTATGTATTTCCAATGCTTCGGGCAAATGCGGTCTATGAGGGATCGTACCTCATGGGGACTTCCATTGCAAGGCCACTGATCGCAAAGCGCCAGATTGATGTTGTCGAAAAGGAAGGGGCAGACAGCGTCTGCCACGGCTGCACCGGCAAGGGAAACGATCAGGTGAGATTCGAGATGGCGTACCTTACCTTAAAGCCCGACATCCAGATAATCTCCCCTTGGCGGGAGTGGGAGTTTAAATCGAGAGCGGAGCTGATTGCCTACTCCCAGGAACAAAACATCCCCATCATTGCCACGGCGGAAAAGCCCTACAGCATGGATCGGAACCTCTTTCACATCAGCTTTGAGGGGGGGGTTCTGGAAGACCCGTGGTCATCTCCTCCTCAGGATATGTTCACGCTAACAAAATCCCCTGTGGATGCCCCGAACAGTGTTACAACAATCGAGATAGACTACGAGGGTGGAAACCCGGTGGCCATTGATGGGAAGAAGGACTATTCACCCGCAACGCTGCTATCAACACTCAACGACCTTGGGGGCGAAAACGGCATCGGCAGGGTGGACCTTGTGGAAAACCGCTACGTTGGGATGAAATCGAGGGGGGTCTATGAAACCCCCGGTGGCACAATACTCCACACGGCCCACAGGGCAATCGAGTCAATCACAATGGATCGGGAGGTGATGCATCTCAGGGATTCTCTCATTGTGAAATACGCCGATCTCATTTACAACGGGTACTGGTTTTCGCCAGAGCGTGTTATCTTGCAAAATCTTATTGATGATACCCAGAAGGATGTTTCCGGAAGGGTGCGGCTCGATTTGTATAAGGGTAACGTTACCGTCACGGGTCGAAAATCTGACAAGTCCCTATATCACTACGGGTTTGCCACCTTCGACGATGATGACGTTTACAGCCAAAAAGACGCCACGGGATTTATCAGGCTCAATGCCCTGAGGATGAGGATTAAAGCCCTTTTGAATCAGAAAAGGTAAATATTGTTGGGGCTGCTCAACTACTCCGCTTAAAAAATCTTCAATACTATTTGGGTACTCAAAAATTGGAAGAAACGGTATTTTAAATTATAATTACAAATGGACTTTAAGGTAAACTATCCATGAAAAAACCGTGGGGCGGTAGATTCAAAGATAATACTGGAGACGATGTTGAGGCATTTACGGCGTCTGTGGACTTGGATGCCCGCCTTGCTCCTTACGACATCGAAGGGAGCATTGCCCACGCAAAAACCCTTAACAAAGCGGGGTTGATTGGTGGTGAGGAGACGTTGTCTTTAATCAACGAGCTTACTAAAATTGCCACAGAGATTGATGAAGGGACTTTTCCTTTCGATAACTCCCTTGAAGATGTTCACATGAACATTGAGGCTGCATTGATTGAAAGGCTCGGCGATGTGGGGGGGTTAATCCACACAGCCAGGAGCAGAAACGATCAGGTGGCGGTGGACACCCGCCTCTTTGTCAAAGTAGAGGCCAAAAGGGCAATTGACCTACTCAAAGCCATCAGGATGACAATTCTTGATCTTGCGGAAAAAAACATCGACATTATAATGCCGGGCTACACGCACCTCCAGCGGGCGCAGCCGGTTCTCCTCTCCCACCACCTCACCGCGTACTGGGAGATGTTCTCAAGAGATGGCAAAAGGTTTGAATCTGTCAATAATATTGCGGATGCAATGCCCCTGGGATCAGGGGCTCTGGCCGGAGTGCCTTACCCCTTGGACAGAGAATACACCGCCGAGCTGCTCGGCTTTTCTGAAATTACAAGAAACAGCATGGATGCTGTGAGCGACAGAGATTATGTGTTGGAATATCTCTTCTCTGCATCAGTTGCTATGATGCATCTGTCTCGCCTTTCTGAAGAGTTGGTAATCTTTTCAAGCAGTGAATTCGGCTTTGTCACGCTTCCAGATCGCTACGCTACCGGTTCATCCATCATGCCCCAGAAAAAAAACCCGGACATCCCAGAATTAATCAGGGGAAAGACCGGAAGGGTCATGGGCGATCTCTTTGGTCTCTTCACCACTATGAAGGGACTTCCTCTCACATACATGAGGGATATGCAGGAGGATAAGCAACACCTCTTTGATGCGGTGGATACCCTCAATGGATCCCTTTCGATTATGCAAAAGCTGTTGAGCGCTATCAAGTTTAACAAAAAGAGGATGGCAGCAGCCCTTGAAAGTGGATTTATCACCGCCACTGACGCCGCCGACTATCTCGTCAAAAAGGGAATCAACTTTAGAAAAGCTCATACAATTGTTGGCGAAATCGTGGCGAATACAGAAGCAAATGGGAAAACCCTCTTTGACCTGACAGTGGATGATTGGAAGAAATTCTCCCCCGCATTTGATGGTGACATCATAGATGCAATCAAGGTGGAATCCTCCATCTCATCAAGGAGTCTTCCCGGTGGCACCGCAACCGAGCGGGTCAAGGACACGATCGCTTCTCTCTACAAGATTGAGGAAAAAACGAACAATTAAGTGAGTGGACGAAATAAAGTTAGTAGTATCATTTTTTTAAAAACCAAACAGGTTTAGATAACAGCTCCGTAATAATCCATCAAATAACCAAGGAGGTATTCGATATGCGTAAACTACTTATCCTGATAGCAATTCTTGTTTTTGTTGCGGCCTGCGGAGTGAAGGGCCCCCCTGTTCCGCCCGAATTTGTCGTTCCAAACAAGATAAAAGACCTTAAGGTAAAAAAGGTGGATGGCGGTGTTATATTAAGGTGGACGATACCAAAAGAGACCATCGAAGGGGAGGAGCTCACCGATCTTTCGGGCTTTAAGGTATTGAGAAAAGACATCCCCGATGCAGACATCGATTGTCCTCCGTGCTCAAAGAAATTCAGAGAGATTTACGACTTTACAATTGCAGTCCCCGGCAAAGCCAAGATTGAAAAAAACAGGGTCTATCTCAACGACCTCTCTCTTTCGCCGAGTATCTCCTACACGTACGTCGTGATTTCTTACAACTCCGGCGGTTACCGCAGCAGCTATTCCAACACGGTCGATGTCTATTTTAGGAGAGATAAGTGAATTTTTTCAACTATGTCGGCGATGAGCTTTATGTTGAAGACGTCCCTGTTAAAAGGCTTGCCGAAAAGTTCGGAACGCCCCTCTATATCTACAGCGCAAAGACGCTCCGACACCATTTTACGGTCTTTGACGACGCCTTTGGCGATGTCAAGCATCTAATATGTTTTGCAATGAAGTCAAACTCCAACCTCGGTGTTTTAAAGCTGTTTACAAAAATGGGAGCCGGGTTTGATATCGTCTCTGGCGGTGAGCTTTTCAGGGCCATAAAAGCCGGGGCACCGGGAGACAAGATTGTTTACAGCGGTGTGGGAAAGACCACTGGCGAGATTTCCGAGGCTCTTCAGGCCAACATCTTGATGTTCAACGTGGAGTCCTTCGAGGAGTTGAAAGTCATAAACGAAATCGCAGGTTCCATGAACAAAGTGGCCAGGATTTCGGTTCGTATAAACCCGGACGTTGACCCAAAGACGCACCCGAAAATCTCCACGGGGCTGAAAGCCAACAAGTTCGGCATTGACATCAACCGGGCCATTCACGACTACGAGGAGGCGAGAAAACTCAAGAACATCGAGGTTGTGGGCGTTGATTTCCACATCGGCTCCCAGATAACCGAGATTTCCCCCTTTGTTGATGCCCTGGGGCGGATTAGGGAGTTGGTCTTTCAGCTTCGGGAGCGGGATTTTGACATCCGATATTTTGATATCGGCGGCGGGTTGGGAATTACCTACCAAGACGAGGAACCTCCCGACCCCACCGAATATGCGGTGGCTATAAAGAAAGTTGCCAAAGATCTTGACGTTATTTTCATCCTTGAGCCGGGGAGGGTTATTGTAGGCAATGCCGGGATTCTCCTGACAGAGGTGCTTTACACAAAGCAGGCTGACAAGAATTTTGTCATCGTGGATGCCGGGATGAACGACCTGATGCGCCCGGCGATGTACGACGCCTTCCACGAGATCAAGCCCGTTATTAAAACCGATAGACCAAAGATCAAGGCCGACGTGGTGGGTCCCATCTGCGAATCCTCTGACTACCTTGCCAAGGATCGTGAGATGACAGAAACGAAAAGGGGCGACCTGTTGGCGGTGATGAGCGCCGGCGCCTACAGCTTTTCCATGGCGTCAAATTATAACTCCCGGCCCCGAGCCGCAGAAATACTGGTGGATGGTGGCGATTTTGTGATCGTCCGCCAGCGAGAG